>NZ_JAKLTD010000002.1:367669-380453 GCF_022014235.1 Methanothermobacter sp. K4 | reverse complement strand
TTTCATATAAAAAGAGGTGACTGTTTAAAGGGGAATCAGAGAGGGTTTAACCCCTTTTTATTCTTGCTATATCACCTATGGTGGCTCCGCGGAACCCTCCACCTTCAATCTTTTCCTCTTCACCAGCCTCGAATTTCTCCAGGATCTTTATTTTAAGGAGCTTCTCGAGTTTCCTTGCAAGTTTGATGTCGGGTTCCATTCTCTCAGATTCAATCCTGTTTATGACGGAGACCTTCTCATTGATCCTCTCTGCGAGATCCTCCCTTGACCATCCCCTTGACTCTCTCTCAGCCCTTATGATCTCACCGTAATCCTCAACAACCTCATAGAGGGTTTCCATTGGCCTCCTTGACCTCTTAGGGGTTCTCCTGACACCCCCTTTATGGGTTTTGGGTTTGGGGGGTTCCCTGATGATTTTACCGAACTTTGAGCATTCCCTGCATACATCCATCACTGAACTGTCGATTTTGGTCTTCACAGGTTTTCCAACAATCTTTTTGCCGCAAATCTCGCATCTCATGAAGATCCCTTTTTATTTTATACTAGATTTATCCCACCCCAATATTTAAATATTACTAGAAACAAGATAGTATACAACAAAATTTAAATAGGAGTGTTCTAAAATCATGGAAAATAACTCCCAGAATGTATTAAAAAAGATTGAGGACCTCAAAAAAGAAATTAGAATGCTTAAAGAGGAGAATTCAAAGACAAAAAGGAATCTGATGTGGAAGATCAGAAAGCTTGAGAAGGATAAACTTTTAATTGAAAATGAAAAGACGAGGCTTGACAGGGAGGTCAAATCTCTCCGTGGTGAGATTGAAAGATTCAGAACCCCACCACTGGTCATAGCCACCATCACAGAGGTTCTTGATGATCACAGGGTCGCAGTTAAGAGCAGCACGGGCCCTCATTTCGTAATAAACTATTCAAGATTCATTGATAAGAAGCAGCTGGAGCCAGGTGCCAGGGTTGCACTCAACCAGCAGACATTCAGTATAGTCGATGTGCTTCCATCAGAGAAGGACCCCGTGGTAACGGGTATGGAAGTTGAAGAAAAACCTGACGTCTCCTATGAGCAGATAGGTGGCCTCGAGGAACAGGTACGTGAGGTCAAGGAGACGGTGGAATTACCACTTAAAAAACCTGAACTATTTGAGAAGATAGGTATAGAACCACCAAAGGGTGTACTGCTCTACGGACCCCCAGGTACAGGTAAAACACTCCTTGCAAAGGCCGTTGCACATGAAACCAACGCCACCTTCATAAAGATAGTTGCATCAGAGTTCGTCAGAAAGTACATAGGTGAAGGCGCAAGGCTGGTGAGGGGAGTCTTTGAGCTGGCCAAGGAGAAGGCCCCCAGCATAATATTCATAGATGAAATTGATGCTGTGGCAGCCAAGAGACTTAAGAGTTCAACAAGCGGTGACAGGGAGGTTCAGAGGACACTAATGCAGCTCCTTGCAGAGCTTGATGGCTTCGAATCCAGGGGTAACGTTGGTATAGTCGCTGCAACCAACAGGCCGGATATCCTGGATCCTGCACTCCTCAGACCCGGAAGATTTGACAGGTTCATTGAGGTTCCACTGCCAAATGAGGACGGCAGGAGGGAGATCCTCAAGATACACACATCTGGAATGGCCCTTGCAGAGGAGGTTGACATTGAACTCTTTGCAAGGATCACAGATGGTGCATCCGGGGCGGACCTCAAGGCGATATGTACAGAGGCAGGTATGTTCGCCATCAGGGAGGAACGTGATGAGGTCACAATGAATGACTTCATGGACGCCGTTGATAAGATAATGGGTGTTGAGAAGGAAGAGGAATACAAGCAGGAAACCGGCGTAATGTTCGGTTAAACATACTGCAGCCTGTGATGAACCCTATGAGCTCTGAATAGGTGATGAATGATGGGCGATCTGAGGCTGTAATCCTATTATTTTTTCTGAGATTAATTGATTATCAACCGGATTTCTTCCAGAGTAAGGCTTAGCTTTAGGATGTTCAGTTAGACTTCTTCCCAGAAGTCTGAAAGCACGGCTTTTCTATCGGTCATTACGAGTTTTGGTATCCTCCCCACCGTGCCTGCATGCTCACCCACAACAACCATAACCCCCCGGAAGTGCTCACGAAAGTCATCAGCCCTCTCAAGAGCGCTCTCGACAGAGGATCTATCATCGGGGCCATTCGCACTGTTGGCTATTGAAGTTGCAAGGGCATCTGCGGTGCTGGCCTCAGATGCGAATACTGTCACAGAGTCGGCCCTCCCAAAGCTTATGGAGTGACCAACTGTACCTGAGGACGTGCATATACCCCTGGAGGCACCTGGCTTCAGGAGGAACCCCACAGTCCCTGAAAGTGGTGATGAACCGGCATAAAGCCCCACAGTAACCTTACGGTTGTTCACAAGGGCGATGTCTCCACCATTGTCCACTATACTGCACCTTGAGCCGAGGCCCATTAGGTGCATGAGGGAGAGCTGGGCTATTGTTCCTGCCACAGCCGCCATGGGACCCACCTCTGCCTTCCTTGATGCACGGGACATCATCCTCACTATCAGGGGCCCCTCCCCCACATGGATGGGTTCAAGGGATGTTAAAAACTCATGGTTTCTCCTTATATGTTCTATGAGTTTCATTCTCTCCCCTAAGATGAAACCAGCAAGCCCATGATCCTTGATGTCGGTTCTGAGCCTTACATGGGTTTCTCCGATGTTTATATTCTCCGCTGTCATTTAATCAGTGCCCCTGTATGCTCAATCCTTGAAGTTCTCTTCTGAATCAACCATTAGATATAAAAACACATGCAAACAATTAATGTACATTGAAGTTAACTCCTTTTAATCATTATCTAAGTTCACTGTGATAACATGTTTGGCAGGGAGAGGTTATATCCGGGTGAAAGGATTCTATATGAAACAGGGCCACGGTTTATCCTCAGCTGCAGGTCGTCCATCATAAAGATCCTTTTCATTGCAATCGTCATATACATCTTCCCAGCAGCGGTGAAATTTGCAGGGGACCTTGACAACGTTCTGATAATGAGGTACGGGGTCACGGTTGCAGAGAAGGTCGTCTGGATTTTAACCGCGATTTTTATCATACTGGTACTCAGTGTGCTCTGGGATGTGATCTCATGGAGGAGCAGGCGCTACATAATCACCGACCACAGGGTTATAGTTGAGAGTGGAGTTTTAAGGAAGAGGAGGTTCTACATAAACCACAGCAAGATAGTGGACATATCCTTCTCACAGGGTATAATCGAGAGGCTCCTGGACTCTGCAGATATAGAGATCCACGGTGGCCACGAGGACACACATATAATCATGGAGGATGCCCCATCCCCGGCCAGGATCGAGTACCACATCAACAGGTTTACAGGGGAAAGGGCAGTGGATGAGGCGGAGGAGATACTCAGGGAACTCTCATCAGAAAGACAGAAGGGGCGGGGATTTGCAGACCCAGAATTCTGGGAGGATACAGATGAATCTGATGAAAGTACTCCTAAAGAATCCCCCAGTGAAGAGGGGGGTAGCGAAGAGTCAATAATGGAGAGGCATTCACGGAAATTCAAAAGGTTCAGAGAGGAGGGTGGGGATGACTGACTACGATGTCATCATTATGGGCGCCGGACCGGCAGGTTCAACGCTTGCAAGGCTCACAGCCAGCAGGGGATTCAGGGTGGGTGTCCTTGACAGGAAAAAAATAATAGGGGTCCCCCTGCAGTGCGCAGGACTCATATCCCACAGAATAACAGAGGCAAACGTGCTCCCAGACGATTTTATACTGAACAGTGTGAGGGGTGCGGTTCTGCATTCACCATCAGGCATAAAACTCAGGGTTTCCAAGAAGAGACCCGAGGCCCATGTAATTGACAGGACATCCTATGACAGGTACCTTGCAGAACTTGCAGGCGAAGCAGGGGCTGAGGTGAGAACCGGAACAGCTGTGAGGGACTTCAGTGAGGCCACAGGGGAGGTGGAGGTGAATGGAGGAACTCTTAAGGCCAGTGTGCTGGTGGATGCGAGGGGACAGGCCGCTGTCTGCAACAAGTACCCGGCAAGGCAGTTCCTGGTGAGGTTCAGGGACCAGGAAATGGACACAGACTTTGTTGACCTCAGGGTCGATTCACGCCTCTCACCAGGTTTCCTCTGGAGAATACCCCTTGATGAAAGAACAGCCCGTGTGGGTGCATTCGGACCCCGGAAAAATCTCAAGGACCTTATTAAGGGCTTCATTTCAGACCTCAGCACAGACTTCAGGTTAAAGGAAAGTTACCATGGCTTCATACCGCAAACCGACCCTGACGTGGAACTTGTGAACGGTAGATGCATCAGGATAGGTGATGCCGCAGGACAGGTTAAACCCACAACCGGAGGAGGCATAGTTCTTGCATCCAGGGCTGCCCACGTTGCAGCAGAAACCATAAAGATGGCCCTCGAGGATGATATTGGCCTAATTAAGAACTACCAGGAAGCCTGCAGGAAGCTCTATATGGGTGAGATGAAAAACCAGATGCGGGTTCAGAGGACCTTCAGAATGCTATCTGATGATGACCTTGACCATATATTCCTCAGGATGAAGGAGTACGGTGCAGAGGAGTTAATATCCAGGTACGGGGACATGGACAGACAGACACCACTCATAATGGAATTCCTTAAGAGGGGCCTCCTCTTCAGGATAATACCATCCATCCTCTCAAAGAAGGTGGCCAGCATATGGAAATAATGGTTATACTATCACAGGAACACCCTGAGCTCCCCTCTGCCGAAATCAAATCTGTTCTAAGGTCAGAGGGTATAGAATTCAGTTTAATTGAGGATGGAAGGGGATATGTGATTCTGGATGCCCCCCCATCAACTTGGAAGATCCTTAAGGGGAGGCTCGCATACGCCCATGAAATCTGCAGGGTCACAGGATACTCCACCACCGCTGAGGTTGAAGGGACAGCCAAGAAAATAGACTGGAAGAACCATATTAGTGGCAGTTTTGCTGTGAGGATAAAGAAGCTCAGGGGGGAGGTTGACGCAAGGGAACTTGAGAGAGGTCTCGGGGCAATCATAAAAAATAAGACAGGCGTAAAGGTTGACCTTGAGAACCCCTGGACCCTTGTAAGGCCTGTACTCATTGAAGACAGGTTTATCCTCACACTGCGCATTGCAGAGATAAGTAAGGATCACTTCAACGAGGCCAAACCCCACAGAAGACCATTCTTCTATCCGGGTTCAATGAGCCCAAAACTTGCAAGGTGCATGGTGAACCTTGCAGGTGTGAGGTCCGGCGACAGACTCCTCGACCCCTTCTGCGGTACAGGGGGTATACTCATAGAGGCCGGCCTCATTGGTGTGAGGGTCATCGGTGCGGATATAGACTGGAAGATGGTGGAAGGCACACGGAAAAACCTTCAGCACTATGGTATAACAGATTTTGAGGTTATAAGGTCAGATGCCAGGGATCTGAGGCTTGATGAAAGGGTGAATGCAATAGTAACCGATCCGCCCTATGGAATATCAGCGTCAACTGCAGGCGAGAAGAGTGAAAAACTCTACAGGGAGTTCCTGGACTCAGCATACTCAAATCTTACAGAGGACGGCGTGATATGCATGGCAGCACCCCACTACCTTGACCTTGAGGGACTCATTGATGATAGATTCAGAGTAAGAGAAAAATACTCCATGAGGATGCACAGGAGTCTCACAAGGGTTATAAGGGTAATTGAAACTGTGTAGCAGCATCAGGGGGTCCCTGTTCACCAGGCAGTGATCAGCTACTGTGCGGCACCTCTGCTGCTGTACATAACTGAACACTTAACCATATATAAGTGTCGGAACTAAAATCTAAATAACTATTTTCTGAACACCTGAAAGAGGGATTAATTTGCAGGTTAGAGTACTTGACACCACACTGAGGGATGGAGAACAGACACCAGGGGTTTCCCTTACCCCAGAGGAGAAACTCAGAATAGCACTCAAAATCGATGATCTGGGTGCTGATATCATCGAGGCTGGCTCAGCAATCACATCAGAGGGTGAAAGGGAAGGCATCAGGAAAATCACAGCCGAGGGTCTGAATGCTGAGATCTGCAGCTTTGCAAGGGCTGTCAGGGATGACATAGACGCCGCACTCTCATGCAACGTTGACAGTGTGCACCTGGTTGTACCAACCTCTGACCTGCACCTTGAACACAAGCTCAGAAAAACAAGGGAGGAGGTCCTTGAACAGGCGGTGGACTGCACAGAGTACGCGGTTGACCACGGACTCCTGGTCGAACTCTCAGCAGAGGACTCAACACGTAGTGACATTGGATTCCTCAAGAGGGTATTCAGTGAGGGTATAGCTGCAGGGGCAGAAAGGATATGTGCCTGTGACACCGTGGGAATGCTCACACCTGAACGCTCCTATGAATTCTACGGTGAACTCTCAGAACTCGGGGCTCCAGTGAGCGTCCACTGCCACAACGACTTTGGACTGGCAGTTGCAAACTCACTCGCCGGTTTGAGGGCAGGAGCATCTGAGGTCCACGCAACCATCAATGGCATAGGTGAACGTGCGGGTAACGCAGCCCTTGAGGAGGTGGTGGTTGCACTCAAATCGCTCTATAATGTTGATACAAACATCAACATCGAGATGCTCTATGAGACCTCCAGGATGGTCGCCAGGATGACCGGGGTATACCTGCAGCCAAACAAGGCAATAGTGGGTGAAAACGCATTCGCCCATGAATCAGGGATACATGCAGATGGTGTCCTCAAGAAGGCGGAAACATATGAACCCATAACACCTGAGATGGTTGGCCACAGGAGAAGGTTCGTCATGGGCAAACACATAGGGACCCATGCCCTCAGACAGAGGCTTGATGAGCTTGGAATGAAGGTCGATGAGGATAAACTGATGGAGATATTCAGGAGGGTCAAGGCACTGGGGGATATGGGTAAATGTGTCACCGACGTTGACCTCCAGGCCATAGCAGAGGATGTTCTTGGGGTCATGGAGGACAAGGTTGTGGACCTTGAGGAGGTCACCATAGTCTCAGGTAACAGGGTGACACCCACAGCATCAGTAAAGCTCAGGGTGGATGGTAATGAGGTCCTTGAGGCCGGTATAGGGGTTGGTCCAGTGGATGCCGCCATAGTTGCCATAAAGAAGAGCCTTGAGGACTTTGCGGATATAACCCTTGAGGAGTACCATGTTGACGCCATAACCGGGGGTACAGATGCCCTCATTGATGTTGTTATAAAGCTGAGGCACGGTGACAGGATAATAAGCGCCAGGAGCACCCAGCCTGATATCATAATGGCCAGTGTGGAGGCCTTCCTCAGCGGTGTTAACAGGCTCCTGGCGAATGAGGCAGCTCAGGATCAAAAGGGTGGTTAGGTGAATATAGATATCAGGGGATACCATGGAACCATTGAAAACCTGGATGAACTCCTGAATGAGATAAAAGGGTTTCCATGCACGGTACAGCTTATTGATGCCAGGGCCGTTGCAGGGAGTGGCCATGCACTCCATGGTACACTCCATGCCCTCAGGGCCTTTGAGAGGAATCAGAATATCTCAGGCGACCCTGGAATTGAGATATGCCTCCGCATTGCAGGTACCAGGCAGATAAGCCGGGCCCTTGAACTTTTAGGTGTCAGGGAGGGTGAAATGGGGATCTGCGCGATCCTTGTTGACTGCGGGGCAGATGTCCAGGAATTCCTTGATTCAAGGTTCCAGAGGGATGACACCGTCCTTGAACCTGATGAGGATTATCTCAGAAACCTCTATGACCTTGGAGAGGAGGTAGAAACGGTTGGAGTTGAGAACGCGCTCATGGAGAGGACTACGATGCTCCAGGTTTTATAGTGTTTTATGAGGGGAGGATACTTCACCTTCATATAACAGAGGAGATGATCTCCACCATCCTCTCAAGGTTCTCATGGGTGAGGCATCCCACATCCAGATTCTTAACCTCCACTGCAACCGCACTCTCAAGTATCCTGTCAGGGGATGGGCATGCTGTGAAGATGCTCCTACCATCTGCGGTTATAAGTTTCTTTAGAGTTTTAACATCTTCCCTGGGGCTACCTGAGGGGACTATAACATTTACACCTCTTTTTTCAGGATGGAATACCCCCTCAAGTTTCCCTTTCAGGTAACTGCATGCCCTGAGGGTCTCTGTGAGGTTCCTCTCGGCTGCATCCAGTTCAGCGGCAATGGCAGCCTTCACATAGGGGTCCGCCTTGAGGGCAGATAGGAACATATCCTGCTGAACAAACTCTGGAATGGAGGTTGAGATGAACCCGCCGCCCCCCGCGTTAACGGTTTTTGGGGAGCCAGTGGATGCGATTATGATGTGGCTGTATTTACCATTGCAGAGCCTCCCAAGGGGGTCAGAGACGCTCCCGGATGCGTCCTCAACCAGGATTGCATCGTGGGATCTGCAGATATCTGAGAGTTCGGCGATGGGCTGCTCCGCTGTATAACCAGCGAAGCTTGTGACAAAAAGTGCCCTGGCACCTGTATCTTCAAGGTGTGAGTCCAGGACATCAGGGTCGATGAGCCCCCCTTCCGTCTTAACCGTGAAAACCTCCCTGCCAAGGATCTCAGGTATCCTCTTAAAGCCCCGCCATCCGCCCTGATCAGGCACGAGGATAGGGCCATCAAGCCGGGATACTGTGAGGAGGATTGCTGCATTCCCGCTGCTCAGGATTTTGGCGTATCTGTGCCCTGTGATCTTTCTGATTTTCTTTTCAGGGTCCGGTACTTCCCCGTAGAGGGCGGCGTGGCAGACGGCCCTTTTTGTTTCAGGTGATGGTTCTCTGAACCTGAGCCCCAGGCGCGTGGTATACTCTCTCATATCTGCTACGGGTCCTTTCATACTATCACCTGAAGAATGAGTCCAGGGTTGTCTGCCTTGAAGAACTGATATCCCGCAAAAGGTTACTCCTTCTTCTGAATGCGTCAAGTCCAAGTTTCAGTTTTCTGTCCATGAATTCAAGGGCCTCTTTAAGGCTGTTGAACTCATGGGGCCTCACCCTCATGGCGTTTTTAACGTTCTCCCTGACATTGAAGACACCCAGGGGCACATAGCCAGGGTAGGCCTCCCTGAGTATGATAGCGCCGGCCTGTTTCTCTTCCCTGTCCAGGGCCTCCAGGACAGCCATTCGGGCGCTGTAGTAGCAGCCACCAACCCTTGAGTACCCACCCTTACCCTTCAGTGTTTCATGGTCTGAGAATATCATTGCACGCCCATCACGCTTTATAAAGGCCTCCATCCACTCATACTGCCACTCTGAGGGTGTGAGGAGTATCAGGTACCTGTTTTTGAGGCTTTCAAATTCATGGACCCTGTAGGTGTCCAGGATCTCATATTCAAGGACCCTCCTGTGGAAGTGGTCCGCAAGGGTGCTGTCGCAGGCTGTTATTGACCACCTTGTGGGGACCAGCCTCCTTTTCCTTGCATCACCAAGCGCACCCACCGAGAGGGCCTTCTGGATGGCAGAGAATGGGGTTCCCTTCCTGTGGAGTTCCACTATCGCCTCACCTGCCCTGAGGTCCGTGTCATAATGGGCCCTTTCAAGTTCACGGTCCCATTTAACATTCTCTATCTCGAAGTTCTCAAGGACTGCGCTGGGGCCGTGGGGTGTCTGCTCCTCACTGAAAAACAGGCCTCTTGGTTTTTTCCTGAACTGGGCCTCGCTTTCAATGGCCCCTGATGAGAGGGATATTTCCTGGAGTTTCTCCACGAGATGGTTATCAAGGTCCCTGACTCCCACGAGCTGCTTGCCCCTTATGAGGTTGAGGCGGTAGTCTATGATTTCCTCCTGTGTTTTACTCTCGGGTATCCATCTCTCAGGGGAGTCAAATATCTCAACCTCCCCCTGCATGGGGGCTATCATGGGTCCGGCGTAGACCCGGGGGTAGTTCCAGCTCCCTATGAATACCGATGGGGGTGTAGCCCCCTCGAGCTCCTCTCCCACGTCTATGGACCTCATTTTGAGGTCCCTGGTGAGTCTCTTGAGGAAGGCGTACTTTGACCTTATCATAACTAATGTTCTGTTAAAGCATTATATATGTGAACTGTATCTGTTTTTTGAATGAAATGATGTGACCATCTACACTGATCCGAAAAAAGGTCATGTTAAGTGGATTACTGCTAATGGTTCTGATTTTGGAATTAGCTGTTTATACTACCACATTAGTAATACTAACAATTTATATTTTAAGATATAAAGTAATAAATCTGGATTTATATAATATTAAAATAAAGGATATTATGATAGGTTGATGGAGGTGAATTTATTGAAAAAATTTTTCTACCTGTTGCTTCTTGCCAGTATGATTGCAGTGTTTACAGGGACGTCATTTGCCGATAACTATGTGGGTGGAAAACCTCTGGAGACAATTCAGAATGACACAGTCACAGGCGATCTCCTGGTGGATTCCTACTATGGTTTCAATGCAACAGATGAGAAGAATGTCACATACACATTCAACTACACGGTTCCCCAGGGGGCCAGCATCAAAAATGCAACACTTTATGTGCTTGTATATATGGGTAGCATGCAGGCAGCAAGGCAAACATACATCAATGTAACCTACAATGGACAGTTACTGGATAGTCAGTCACTTTATGACACATACAATTACACCATCAACGGCGGAAACAACAACACATGGCTTCTGGGTGAAGGACATGACAGCGACCCCTACCTCATGTTAAATGACCATACAATGCGTGTTACAAGCGATTACCTTCTCTGGTATGATGTAAAGTCACACACTGGCACAACCAACTGGGCTAATGTATGCACCACTGGTTCCTTTGATGGCCGTATAAAGCTCATAACCCTCATTGTGGCCTATGACATGCCAGGGAGTTCAACATTGACGCGTTACTGGGTGAATGTGGGACATGATGTGAGCAGCTACAATGATGATTCCTATACGGGCGAAACCCGGTTCAACGGCTCTTTTAACGGAAATGTTCAGAGCGCCACACTCATGGTGGTTCATGCGGCAAGTCAGGACGGTTTATACACGTACAACAACCAGAACCTTCAGAATGGCACATACGACAGGAGAGGGTCTTACAGTGGATATGAATTATGGGATATAAAGGATCTTTACAGCAGGGTGGGACCAAACAGCTTCACATACCGCAGGTCAACAGGGAATTATTACAAGATCATAATGGCAGTTCAGAAGGTGAAAACAGCACCCGATCTTAAGGTTGCAGGTGTGATTTATAACCCATCTAACACAGCAGGGCACCAGGAACTC
Organism: Methanothermobacter sp. K4; assembly: GCF_022014235.1. NCBI lineage: Archaea > Methanobacteriati > Methanobacteriota > Methanobacteria > Methanobacteriales > Methanobacteriaceae > Methanothermobacter > Methanothermobacter sp. K4. The sequence goes on along the minus strand of NZ_JAKLTD010000002.1, from coordinate 369,189 downwards.
TTTGCCAATGAACCAAACACAATCAGGGTTACAGTACTCAATAATGGAACCGTTGCAGTGGGTCAGTTCAAGGTAAAATTGACCATAGGGAACTACACCCGCACAAAAACGGTGGATGGTTTAACTGCGGGTTCCAGTACAAATGTAACATTTGATGACTTCACACCACCCGTAGCCGGGGTTGTAACTGTTAACATCAACGTTGATTGTGACAGTGAGGTGGATGAGGTCAATGAAACCAACAACATTTATGAGGCAACAAGGACAGTCTACTACAACGGTTATAAGGGTAAGAGATACACCGGAGGAGATGATATAAATACATGTCTCATGGTTGACGGCAGATTGGGATTGAGATATTCAACAGGCAATTCAACATACCGTGGAAGCGGCTCAGGGGCATGGCAGAACCCATATATCGTTACATGGACCCCTGAAAACCTTGCAATACCAGTGGGGGCCACTGTCAGGGCGGCAATTTTATACCAGGCATACACATGGAATACAGTTGGGGGAGTGCCTGATTTTACTGCAACATTCAATGGGGCAAACATAATTCCAGCGGCACATTACAATGACACCAAGGGTTATGGATCATATAACTACCCCAGCGGGCTGTTTGTATACAATGTAACCGATCATCTCAGGATAAATGAGAACAATACACTCGTACTTACAGGTGGAATCAGCACCACGACTGCTCTCTATGGCTCTTATCTCCTTGTAATTTATGAACATGCAACAGAAAACTTCAAGAGGATATGGATAAATGATGGAACAGACCTGCTTTACAGCATGCCGACATATGGCGTGAATAACACCGAAGCAACAGCGTATGCAAACTTCAACAATATAAACAGCGGTGCAATGAAGAACGCCACAGCTATTATCATAACCGCATCTGCAAACGAAGACAATAAGAGTAAGCTATACTTCAATAGCATGGAATACACTGGATTCTGGGCAGATTATCTTGCGGGACCCCAGCTTGGATTCAGTGTATACAACGTCACCGGGGCGATTCAGGATGGTGCAAACACAGCAAGGATACAGAGCTATAACAATGGAAGTAACGGTGACAACCTCGTGGCAATTGGGGCAATCCTTGTTCTTGAATACCAGCCACCTGTAGCCAGTTTCACGGCCAACGCAACAGAGGGAGTAATTCCACTTCATGTTCAGTTTCAGGACACCTCAACATGGGCAACGGAATGGCTGTGGGACTTTGGTGATGGAACGAACAGTACAGAGCAGAACCCGCTTCACACATACACGGTCCCTGGAAAATACACGGTGAAACTCACAGTGAAAGGCCCAGGAGGAGAGGATACAACCACAAGACCTCAGTACATAACCGCACTCAGACCTGCTGATATCACCGCAACTAACCTTACTGTTACACCGACAAGTGGTGTTTCGCCTCTGAATGTAACTGTGAGGGTTAATCTTACGAATACTGGTGAAGTGGCCGGTAACTACACAGCTGAGCTTAAAGTGAATGGTGCAGTGGTTGATGTTCA
>NZ_JAKLTD010000002.1:365724-367572 GCF_022014235.1 Methanothermobacter sp. K4 | reverse complement strand
GCCTCTGAATGTAACTGTGAGGGTTAATCTTACGAATACTGGTGAGGTGGCCGGTAATTACACAGTGGTGCTCTACATCAATGGAATTGCCAGAACCAACCAGACAGTGGCCGTTGCACCTGGCTCAACGGTAGCCGTGGCATTCAGGGTTGCATTCTCATCTGGAACTCATACTGTGAGAGTGGATAACCTCTCACCGGTAACTCTCAGGGTACTAACACCTCTCAGGGTTGTCCATGTTGACCCCAGAAATGGCGCAACCAGTGTTTCAAGGACCAGGACCATAGTTATAACATTCAACCAGAACATAGTGGCAGGGACAGCCTACAGGTCAATAACTGTCAGGACATCCAGTGGAAGGCTGAAATATATCAGAAAGAGAATAAGTGGTAACAGGCTCATTATAACTCCTGTTGGAAGCTGGAGCAGACGCACAAGGTACATAATCACGGTTCCAGGGAGCTCACTGAAAACAGGTACAGGCATTGCGCTGGTGTCACAATTCAGATCAAGCTTCAGGACGAGATGATGAGGCCGTGACATAATAAAAACCTTTTTTATTTATTTTGATTCATGGTGTAATTACTTTCTGAAGCATCCATTTTAACATTATAAAAATATGTATTACTAATTTTCAATTATAAGGATTTTTGGTATTAATTCTAAAAATATTTTAAGTGATTAACTTCATAAGTTAAGTAACAGACACTTGAGAATTAAATGAAGGTGAACTCCCAATGGAGAAAAAAGGAGGGCTATTCTATTCGATTTTTTTCTTCTTCATTATTTCAATTATAATGTCCGGATTTTCATATGCGGATCCATACGTTGGTGGCATGCAGTTATCAACAACTCAGAATGGCACAGTTACCGGCGGTCTCTATGTGGATTCATACATTGGCACTAATGGCACTGCGAACGATAGCAGTCAGATGGCTGGACGAGCATATGTTGTCTATGATTTCAAATTACCTCAAAACGCCTCCGTGCGCAATGCAACCCTCTATGTTCTTGTATACTCTGGACACATGCAGGAGGCCAGAAATACAAGGGTCAATGTAACATACAATAACCGCAATCTGGATTATCAGGAACTTTACACCACATATACATACGCTGCAAATGGTGGAAACGATAATACTGCTATACTTGGGCCGGGTCATGAAAGGGATCCGTATCTCATGGTAAATGACCGTACAGTGAGAGTTACAAGTGATTATCTCATCTGGTATGATGTAACTGATATCACCGGATCCAGCAACAGGGTGCTGATTAACACCACTGGTTCCTATGATGGAAGGATAAAGTTGATAACCCTTGTGGCAGCCTATGATTTACCTGGAAGCACAGGATATGTTAGCTACTGGGTTAATGTGGGTCATGACGTGGATTCTTATTACAGTGAGGAGTACACAGGTTCAACCACATTTAAATCAGCGATTACAGACCCAGATTATGCTGAGCTGGTGGTTGTGCATGCATCAAGCACGGACGGATCCTATAGATTCAATAACAGAAGACTCAGCGGGGGTCAGATTCAGGGAGACTACAGTGGGGTTAATCGCTGGAATGTGACAGACCTTGTAACACCTGGAAACAATATTTTAATTTATGATAGGACCGCTTCATTTTATAAGATTGTTATAGCCACCCTCGCTGTGAGGTACACCCCACAGGCGGACAACAGACCGGACCTCTGGATAAGGGGGAATATCGATGGACCCATCTATTCAGGAATCCCAGTTACCCTTAAAATGACGGTTGGTAACAGCGGCGGATCATCAGCTGGGACTTTTCGTGTTCTTCTTGTGGATAATGGTGTTCCTGTGTCTTCTGTGGTTGTTTCGT
>NZ_JAKLTD010000002.1:341706-365631 GCF_022014235.1 Methanothermobacter sp. K4 | reverse complement strand
TCAGGTGGTTGTTGATCCTGATAACAGTGTTGAAGAATTGAACGAAACAGACAACATGATCAACATTACCGTCAGTTCTGGAAGCCCACTTCCAAATCTCATTCCTCACTTAATGAAAGCATCAGTCACATCATTTGAGGTAAACAGGACATATTCCCTTCTTTTAACCCTAAAAAATAATGGGGTACTTGCTTCAGGGACTTTTCGTGTTCTTCTTGTGGATAATGGTGTTCCTGTGTCTTCTGTGGTTGTTTCGTCTCTTGGTGCTGGTTGTGTGGGTGATGTGGTGTTTAACTGGACTCCTGTGGGTGTGGGTATTCACAGGCTTCAGGTGGTTGTTGATCCTGATAACAGTGTTGAAGAATTGAACGAAACAGACAACACCTATGAAGCATTATTCATGGTTAAAAAACCCGGTAAAATTCTTGTTTTGATAGTAACCGACGAGTCACAGGCACTCATCATGAATCAGGCGGTACATGGCAATAATATACTTGGCTATCAGCCCATCGCTGAAAATGTTATCATCCAAATAAGAAGTAACAGCCAGATTACTGGTATGAGTGAAAATGAACTCCTGAACCTGCTGTCATCGTGTGACATATTCATAGGGGGGTGGCTGAGTGACTCTGTATCATCAGCACTGCAGAGTATAATCACCGCCCATCCCGAGGTGACCGTTAAAGCTGGCGGAATGTTTCTTATTCTTGAACCGGCAGTGTCATCAAATCCTTCCAATGTTAACCTCATGAGGTACTCGAATGTCCTTGGCACTTACATACTCGGCACATTTCCAGCAGACACCCTAATGGACTATTATATGAATACAAAGAGAGGGACGGCCTATGAATCAGTACTTAACTATACCTTGCATTCGGGCTTTCCAGACGACTATAACAGGGCGGTGCTCTACAAGGACATACTCAACAGGAAAGCAGCCGAAAACATGATTCTCTGGGCCCTTAGCAGGGTTGGTGTTCCAGATACTGGCTTCTGGAAGGAGCCATCATGGTGTGCATCCGGTGAATATGAATACGGTATCTACAGGGATGGATGGTATGGGAACCTGACACAGTATATGAGGGATCACTGGAGGGCGGATGCAGCTGGATGTGTTGGTATAATTGAAAGTACCCTCTATGTGGGTAATCAGATGCTCCAGCCATACTACGCACTCATAGATGCATTTGAAGCCCTGAACCTCAATGTCATACCCGTCGTGGCGGCAGGTGCAACCCCTTCGCAGCTTGATGTCATGGTGAAATCATTTACAGATGCACCGGATACTGCCAGTTTCCTTGCATCACCAGGGAATTACACAGTATACGTTGATGCTGTGGTAAACCTCCTCGCATATGGACTCGGGGGAGAAGAGTTCACCAATGTAACCAGATTCTTCGAAGCCCTCAATGTCCCGGTATTCAAGGCAGTTCATTCTGATCATCTTACCCTCAGTGACTGGGAGCTTGGCACACTTGGTCTTGGACAGATTACGGGTGACAGATGGTGGCACATTGCAGTTCCAGAGGCGCAGGGAAACATGGACCCAGCACTTGTCGCAACAAAATCAGAACCGGTCACAGATCCCATTACAGGTCTGAGGTACAGTTTATATCAGGTGATAAATGAGAACATAAGGGATGTTACCCTCACCGTGAGAAACTGGGTGATGCTTGGCAAACTCCCGGATTCTGAAAAGAGGGTTGCACTTATCTACTATAACTATCCCCCTGGCAAGAATAATGTGGGATCCAGTTACCTTGATGTTCCCACAAGCATTCTGAATATACTCAGAATCCTTAAGGAGAACGGTTATTCTGTTGAGAACATTCCCTCCAGCACAGCAGAACTCCTCAAACTTATACTTGAGAGAGGTATAAACGTTGCCTCCTGGGCACAGGGGGAGGTTGAGAGGCTTGCAAATACCCCTGATGCTGTGCTCTACTCTGTAAGTGAATACATGGCATGGTTCTCATCACTGGATAACATGACAAGGGTCCAGGTTGTTGAGGGCCCTGTGGGTTACATAGGTGAACTATGCAGGAGGGCTGTTAATCTTGGATGCCATGATATGGACTCACGCATCGACTCATGGTATCAGAGCATGATGGCCCTTTTACCGGATAACCAGACCCTGAGGGCAGTCTCCCTCCTTGATAATATTGTGGCGATTCTCAGAAATTACGTCAGAACAGGGAACATTTCATACTATAATCAGTTCCTCTCACTTAAGAGGCAGTGGTTTGCACTGAACATCAGCGGCCTCTGTGGCTGGGGTGATGCCCCTGGGAATGTGATGACAGTAACAAGAAATGGCACAGAGTACTTTGTGATCCCTGGCATATGGTTCGGAAACATATTCATATGTCCCGAACCACAGAGGGGATGGGAGGGGGATATCTCCAAGCTCTACCACAGCATGGCTGTTGCACCACCACATCAGTACCTTGCAGTTTACAGGTATATCCAGGAGAACGTCAATGCCATGGTGCACATGGGTCGCCATGCAACCTATGAGTGGCTCCCGGGAAAGGAGGTCCTCCTTGCAACCTATGACTTTCCGGAGGTTGTTGAAGGTAACATACCCCAGATATACTATTACATTGTCGACGGACTTGCTGAGGGTATTCAGGCAAAAAGAAGGGGTTCAGCGGTTATAATAGACCACCTAACACCCCCAATGGTATTCACAGCTCTTTATGGGGGTTATGGGGCACTCGCAACCCTCATCCAGCAGTATGATGGAGCAACGGAGGATCAGAGATCAGTGATCATCAACAGGATTCACGATATCATAAGGGAGAATAAGCTTCAGAACATCATTGAAACATACCTGGGGACCTCAATAGCAAATCTTAGAGATGAAGAGCTTGTATCCAGACTTGAAGCCTATCTTGAGGGTCTTCAGAGCACTCTCTATCCTCATGGTCTACATGCGATAGGCGAAAACTGGACCAGTGAGGAGGTGGCGATGCTTGTCACATCGATCCTGTCTGTACCCTTCAGTGTATCACCAACCATCGAGACAAGTCTCCATGATGAGATGGCACTTCTTCTCTATGGAAAACCCTACAGTAATCTCACAGCATCTCAGAGGAGCTCTGTTCAGGATAAATGTGTGTCTATAATCCAGAGTATTATAAGCTCGGGCCTTAATGCGACCATTAAATCCATCACAGCAACGCCCAGTGACAGATTGGTTGCTGTACTTCAGAGGGCAGTTCATTACATTGACGCAATACATGAAAGCACTGAAAATGAGGTTAAGGCCCTTCTGGAGGCACTTGATGCTAGATTCATTGATCCGGGCCCCGGGGCTGATCCGGTGAGCAATCCGGATGTCCTGCCAACGGGCAGGAACTTCTTCCAGGATCAGGCAGCTGAGATCCCAACAGTGGCTGCATGGGAGTATGGTAAGACCCTTGCACTTCTCCTTCTTCAGAGCATAAACGATACAACCGAGAAGGTCGCTGTGGGTATATGGTGCGTTGAAACTGCACGTGACGATGGGGCCCTTATTTCAATGGTTCTCTACCTTCTGGGAATGGAACCCAGGTGGTCGGACAGTCCCAGTGCAGGTGTTGGTGGCCAGAAACTGAAGGAGATGCCAGCGTACGTTGAGCTTAAGGACCTTGTGAGACCCAGTGGATGGACTAAAAGGAGAATCGATGCGGTTATAGTAACAAGCGGACTCTTCCGTGACCTTTACAGCAGGCAGGCTGGACTCCTTGATAAGGCGTTCAGGACAGCCCTTGCAAGGTCCTACTACACAGTGCTGAGTAACCCCCTCCTTCGGAGGAAATATGGAAGTAGCCTCCAGGATGCACTTGATGCTGTGCTCCAGCCCATAGGGTTCTATGGACTTGGCAGTGAACCCCTTGATGAAAATTACGTGGCAAAGCACTGGGTTGAGGACTTTGAGTACTACATTTCACTTAACTTCACCCCCAGAGAGGCAGGGGAATGGGCAATATCAAGGATATTCGCTCCACCTGAGAATGACTATGGTGTAGGCATATCCAAATCCGCCGAGTTAAGCTGGACTTGGGAGAACAGAACTGAGCTCGCGGACTTTTACCTTAACCGCATGGGCAACATCTATTCGTCAACCAGGTGGGGAACATCAAACCCGGCAGTATTCAGAAGGACGCTTCAGGGCATCTCACAGGTATTCACCAGTAGAAACACGAATCTCTATGGTGTGCTGGATAATGATGACTTCTTTGATTACTGGGGAGGGCTCTCGATGGCCCTTGAGAGGGTAAATGGATATGCACCCTCAATGTATGTGCTCAACTATGCCACAAGATCAAATCCAGGAGTCCTATCACTTGAGAGCTACATGGCGAGGGAGATGGCTTCACGCTACTATAACCCTGAATGGATCAGGGGCATGATGAATGAGGGTTACAGCGGCGCCAGATACATGTCAAGAAAGTTCATAAGTAACCTCTGGGGATGGCAGGTGACAAGACCAGGCTCAGTTTCTGAGTGGATGTGGGAGACTGCATATGATGTTTACATCAGGGATAAGTATGGTGTTGGAGTTTCAAAGTGGCTTTCAACAGGCGATAGGGCCTATGCTATGATCAGCATAACAGGGACAATGCTTACGGCCATACACAGCGGCTACTGGCATGCAGATGAGAAGACGGTCAGGGACATTGCCAGCAGGTGGGCCTCTTCAATTGCAGAGTATGGTGTTGCCTGCTGTGACTGCAGCTGCGGTAACATCGCAATGATGGAGTGGGCCATGCAGTACCTGAATCCGGATCTCCTTGCGAGGGTTAAATCAAGGTTATATGCCGCCACAATGAATGCAGCATTTGCACCAGCTGAAAACCCTTCCGGGGGTGGTGAGCACGGTTCAACCCCCGGAAGTAATCCTCAGACTGACAACAGTGGCAGTAGCGTATCAGAGAACTCAGTAACTCAACCTGAAGGTCCGGGGGCTCATGGAGAATCACAGGATGCTGGGTCAGGGTCAGATGAATCATCTCCAGGTTCAGAAGGCTCTGGAAAATCGTATGAAATCCATGAAAGGGGAACCCGGTCGTATCAGGCCACGGGACTTCCACTTTATGCTATTTTGGGTGTTCTGGTCCTCGTAGCCCTTGTTGGGGCGGGTTATTTCATGGGACTCAGAAGGAAGCCCTACTGAAACCCGATTCATTTCTTGCGAACTTACAGTCGCATCTTCTTTATATCTTTCTATAGCGAAGTGATGTTGTGCAAATCTATTTTTCAGAAAAGCACTAGATTAAAATGGGGAGGTCCTATGTACACTAAAACTATGGAAAGGTGTGTCCAGAAGATAGGGTACAATGTGAACCGCTTCAGGGGTAACCTTCTTCTTCTGAAGGGCGGGAAGAATCCTGAGGAACTCAAAGATGAATTCATGGATATAGAGCGTTCTTTAAGTGAAATATTCAATGATATAAGGTTTGAGGTTCCTGATGCAGGACTTGAGGGTGTGCACAGCAGGATCCTCAGGGCGGCGGGAATTTATCGTGATTCTCTGAGGGAGTTCATGAGGTTCTACGATGATGGTGATGATGACCATTTTGTCCATGCGGGGCTCATGATAAATGAGGCCAATGAGATCCTCAACGAGGCGGCTTCAATGATGGGTGTCTAGCCTGCAGTTTTATTCAGCTCCTCTATCAAGTATTCGTGGCGGGTTACATGTACACCAGGTGTGTATCCTACAGTTTTATTCAGCTCCTGGCTATGAACCTCATGTATATGAACTCCACGAGGCGCCCGTAGATCCATGGTACGAGGATGAACATGGTTATCCCAATGGCACCTGTGAGTATTCCCAGCAGCCACTCTGGGTATTGTTCCGGCCTCCAGGTTCCTATGATGTAGGTGAGGGTGTTCAGCATACCACCTGCGACGGCCATTATGAGCCCAGCCACCCAGTACCTTCCGAAGTCCTCAGCCATTAAATACCCCCAGACTTTTTTAAGCATCAGCGTATCTGGTTCCTTGGGATGAATTTAAGTGCCGCTGAGTTCATACAGTACCTCTTACCGGTTGGCTGGGGGCCGTCATCGAAGACGTGGCCAAGGTGGGCGCCACACCTTGCGCAGAGGACCTCACAGCGCACCATTCCAAGGCTCCGGTCTTCCCTCAGCTTCACATTGTACTCTGATATAGCGTCATAGAAGCTTGGCCATCCTGTGCCTGAATCGAATTTGGTTTCTGAGTCAAAGAGGTCCGTGCCGCAGCATACGCAGCGGTATATACCGTCACCATGGAAGTCATGGTATTTGCCTGTGAATGGGGGTTCTGTGCCCCCACACCTTGCAACACGGAAGGCCTCGGGTTCGAGTATCTCCCGCCACTCCTCAACGGTTAATTCGATTTTTTCAACCATCTCAACATTTCCACTTGCAGCGGAGAATATGGGGATTTTTTCACTCATGAGTGGAAATATGTTCTTAAATGTATATTAGATTATATGAGGATACTGGGGTTTTTTCATTAATTTCTGATAATTCATCACTGAAATTATCCTCTGAACCTTTTTCTCTCTGCATATGTGTCCTTTCTGAGATTCAGTCGATCGCAGTTTCCAGAGAAACGATGGACTTTCCAGTTTCATATTTAAAAATAATGGTAAAAGACCATTACAAGCATGATTAATTGGTAAAATACCAAAAAGTTTATAAGTCATATGGTATAATTCCAAGTTAACATGGTTAAGTGGAGGTGATAACATGGATATGGATGATGATGGTTCGGGCGGATATTCACTCTCAGTGGGCCGGATTCCATATAATGTTATCATCTCCGTGGTAGTGGTGCATAATTTCATAAAGGACCCCATACTGCTTTACAAGATTCACAGAATGAAGGCCCTCTGATTCTAAACTATCATAAAAGGGATTTTTCAACTCAGATATTTTCGCATGACATTTTATCCAGCGATAGCTATCTTCAAGGGGGCTGGATCATGATAAAAAGAAATGAAAGGATGGACTCAAAGAATTCAAGGTTACTCAAATACTCCTCAATGGATATAAATGAACTCCTGGAATCATTAAAATCATCCCCTGAGGGAATTGAAGAGAGGGAAGCCGTAGAAAGACTTGAAAGGTACGGTAGAAATGAGGTTTCACATGAAAAACCCCTAAAATGGTACTCACACCTTTTAAGGTCCTTCATAAACCCATTTATAGGCATACTGGTTGCAATTGGCCTGATATCACTTGTAACTGATGTTATAATGGCTTCAGAACCCGACTTCAAGGTGGTGATAGTTGTAACCACAATGGTACTTATAAGCGGGGTACTGAGGTTCTCCCAGGAGTACCGCTCCACACTGGAGGCGGAGAAGCTGAAGAAAATGGTTAAAACCACTGCAACCGTCATCAGAGGGGACAGCGGAAGAAGGGAGGTGGAATTTTCAGAACTTGTCCCCGGGGACCTCATACATCTCTCAGCAGGGGATATGGTCCCGGCTGATGTTAGGATAATATCAGCCAAGGACCTCTTCGTAAGCCAGTCGGTACTCACAGGGGAATCTGAGCCGGTGGAAAAGTTTCATATAACAACTGAAGTCACCGGGAACATATTTGAACTGGAAAATATCTGCTTCATGGGCACAAACGTTGTGAGTGGAAGTGCACTGGCAGTTGTAATCTTCACAGGTGACAGTACACAGTTCGGCACCATAGTGAAGGACATATCAGGAAAAAGACCCGTTACAAGTTTCGAGAAGGGGGTTAACAGCGTAAGCTGGCTCCTCATAAGATTCATGGTCTTCATGGTCCCGGTGGTTTTCCTCATAAACGGGATAACAAAGGGTGACTGGGTGGAGGCCCTCCTCTTTGCAGTCTCAATTGCAGTGGGACTGACACCTGAAATGCTCCCCATGATCGTCACAACAAATCTTGCAAGGGGAGCCATGGCCATGGCCCGCAAGAAAACCATTGTAAAGAGGATAGAGTCAATACAGAACTTCGGGGCAATGGATGTACTCTGCACAGACAAGACAGGCACACTGACCCTCGACAGGGTTGTGCTTGAACTCCACCTGGACATCCATGGAAGGGAGGATGAAAGGGTACTCAGATACGGATACCTCAACAGCAGCTACCAGACAGGACTGAAGAACCTCATGGATGAGGCAATAATAGAATTCGGGGATGAAAGAGGCTTCAATGAAGTCAGGAAGAATTTCACCAAGATCGATGAGATCCCCTTTGACTTCTCAAGGCGCAGGATGTCAGTTATACTGAGCGATGGCGATGAGATCCTCATGGTGACAAAGGGCGCGGTTGAGGAAATGCTCGAGATATGCTCAGCTGCAAGGTACAATGGAGAAATCGTGGATCTAACCAGGGAGATAAAGGATGAGGTTCAGGGGAATGTCACAAAACTTAACATGGATGGATTCAGGGTCCTTGCAGTTGCAGAGAAGAGGGGTCTTCCACCAAAGGATAACTTCACCGTGGAGGACGAGGATGAAATGATCCTTGTCGGATACCTGGCCTTCCTTGATCCACCCAAGGAATCAGCCAGAAAGGCCATAGAGGCCCTGAGGAAACATGGAGTTGAGGTTAAGATAATAACAGGTGACAATGAACACGTCACAGGAAACATATGCAGAAGGGTTGGCCTCCAATATGATAGGGTGCTGTTTGGCCATGAGATAGAGGATATGACCCTGGAGGAGATATCTGAGGCAGCAGAGGATACAGCGATATTTGCAAAGGTATCACCACTTCAGAAGGCAAAGATAATAAGGGCCATTAAGATGAAGCACACCGTGGGTTTCCTGGGTGACGGTATAAATGATTCGCCGGCCCTCAGGGAGGCCGATGTGGGCATATCCGTTGACAGCGCAGTTGATGTTGCAAAGGAATCCGCTGACATCATCCTACTTGAGAAGAGCCTCATGGTACTGGAGAGGGGGGTCCTTGAGGGAAGGAGGACCTTCGGGAACATAATGAAGTACATAAAGATGACTGCAAGCTCAAACTTTGGAAACGTTTTCAGCGTACTTGTTGCCAGTGCCTTCCTCCCCTTCCTCCCAATGATGCCGGTGATGCTCCTCCTACAGAACCTGCTCTATGACATCTCACAGATATCCATACCCTGGGATGGAATGGACCCTGAGTTCCTTAAGGTTCCAAGGAAATGGGATGCCAGTGACCTTGGAAGGTTCATGATTCTCATAGGTCCCATCAGCTCGATATTCGACATAGTAACATACCTTGTCATGTGGTTCGTGTTCTCAGCAAACACGGTGCCAGAGCAGGCACTCTTCCAGTCAGGATGGTTCATTGAGGGCCTCCTCTCACAGACACTCATAGTTCACATGATAAGGACTGAGAAGATACCGTTCATCCAGAGCAGGGCGGCAAAGCCGGTGATGATCTTAACGGCCCTAATAATGGCGACAGGGATCATCGTCCCATTCACGGCCATAGGATCATCCATCGGCATGGTCCCCCTTCCAGGAGAGTACTTCATATGGCTCGTTATTATACTCACCGGCTATGCGGTGCTCACCCAGGCCCTCAAGAGGGTCTACATGGGAAGGTATGGTAAATGGCTGTGATCATCACCCACTTTATTTTTTCTAACACCGTTTTTACTTGATTAAACCCACAGGAAGGGAAGGTATATAAAACAGTAGGGTGATAGTATGCACTGGATTATTTTATGGTAAAAGGAGAGTCTGATTGGAAATGGATGACCTGGATTTTGCAATACTCCAATGCCTCATGAGGAACTCCCGGATAACAATATCAAGGATGTCCGAGGAGATAGGAGCCCCTGATGCCACGGTATCAAATAGACTGAAAAAACTGGAGGGGGAGGTTATAAAACGTTACACCATGATACCAGACTGGCAGAAGGTGGGTCTCGGTATAACGGCCATTATAATCATACAGACAGAGTCCGAGAAACATGAGGATGTTAAGCTCAGTCTCTCAGAACTCGATGAGGTCTCAGAGGTTTACAGTGTATCAGGCGAATACGATCTCCTGATAAAGGTCTGGGGCTCAGATATAGGGGAGCTCAATGACATCATAAATGATAAGATAAGACACATCGATGGTGTGGAGGACCTCACTGAGATGATAGTAATGGAAAGAATAAAAGAGGATGTCCCAAAAATTTCAAAAATCTGATTCAGGCAAATTCAATGGTGCTTGGTGGCTTATCACTCACAGAAAGCGCCACATGTGTAACCTCGGGTATCTCAGAGGTTATACGCTTTGATATCCTCTTCACAAGTTCCCAGGGGAGTTCAGGGACACTGGCAGTCATTGCATCAAGGGATTCAACCATCCTTATCACCACGAGATAGCCGAAGTCCCTCACATCACCCTTAACACCGGTCACCATGGTGTCTGTGAGCACAGCAAAGTACTGCCAGAGGCTCTCATGGAGCCCGCTTTCAAGGACCTCCTCCTCCACGATGGCGTTGGCCCTCCTGCATATCCCTATTTTTTCTCTGGTTATCTCACCCACGATCCTCACCGCCAGTCCAGGACCGGGGAATGGCTGCCTCTGAATCATCTCACGGGGAAGGCCGAGTTCAAGGCCAATTTCCCGCACCTCATCCTTGTACAGTTCCCTTATGGGTTCCACTATCTCAAGCACCAGTCCATGGGGGAGTGCAACGTTGTGGTGGGATTTTATCTTACCCTCGCTCTCGATCCAGTCGGGGGCTATGGTACCCTGCACCAGGTACCTTGCACCTATCTCCTCTGCCACGCGTTCAAAGACCTCAATGAAGACCCTCCCGATTATCTTACGTTTCTCCTCAGGGTCTGTCACACCCTCAAGTTCCCCCAGGAACTCGTCTGATGCATCAATGTAGCGGAAGTTAAGCCTCTCGCTGAAGGTCTTCTTCACGTATTCTGCCTCACCCTCCCTGAGGAGTCCGTGGTCAACGAAGACCGCTGTCAGGTTATCACCTATGGCCTTACCTGCAAGTACAGAGGCCACGGAACTGTCAACTCCTCCTGAGAGTGCTATTATTGCCTTTTCATCACCCACAGTATTTCTTATCTCTTCCACAGCTTCCTGAATAAAATCAGATGGATTCAGCATTAATATCACCGGATAAAAATGATTGGTTTAATTATTTGTGAGGATCCTATTTAATGTTAAGGTCAGCCTTTTATGAAACCTTACTCTTCGACTGATGTCGGGAGCTCCTGTCATGAAATGAATTCTCTTAGAGGTTCTTACAGACCTCATGGAAGTTCTCAAAGACCCTGTGGCCATCCTGTGTATGGTGGACCTCAGGGTGGAACTGTATACCGTAGACTGGCTTCTCATGGTGTTTCATGGCCTCCACCTCACATATGCTCGAGGTTGCAAGCACATCGAAGTCCTCGGGGAGCCTCTTAACCTCGTCCTTGTGGGAGGCCCAAACACTCATCCTGGGGCCGAGGCCCCGGAATATGTCATCCTCGTCCAGTATCTCCAGTTCTATCTGGGCGTAGCTCTCTGCCTCGGCGGTTGCAACCTCTCCCCCATATGCAAGGGCTATGAGCTGGTGGCCCAGGCAGATACCCAGTATCGGGATATCGAGTTTCTGGATGTATTCAACACAGTTACCTGCCATCTCGAGTGATGGGCCGCCGCCGAGTATGAGGCCATCTGGTTCCATTGAGATGATCTCATCCAGCGGTGTTGTGTTGGGCACGAGACTGGATGGTATCTGGAGATACCGGAGTGTCCTGTGTATTCTGTGGTTGTACTGGCCGTGATTGTTGATGATGAGTATCATAAACATTCTCCCTGTCTGATTCTAAAAATCTATTTATATTTAATTGGATAATTAAATATTATGGAGGCCATAGATATAATTTACATTCTGGTTGCACTTGTACTTGCGGTTGTGGCATTCTATGTTCTTATCTGGTTGCTGCCGGTTATAGTGGTTCTTATAATAGCCTATGTGATATACGTCTTCCTCAGAGAGGGAAGATGATACTGGAGGGGTGCATATAGCGGTTCCTGATTTTCAGGATATAATGTTACCCCTCCTGAGGCTGGCAGCTGAGGGAGAGCAGAGTTTAAATGGGTCCATAGAAAAACTTGCAGAGGAGTTCCAGTTATCTCTGGACGATTTAAACGAACTAATGCCAAGTGGTTCGCCAAAGTTCAGAAGCAGGGTTTCATGGGCCAAGACATACCTCAAGAAGGCGGGTCTTCTTGAATCAAGGAAAAGGGGATTTTTTAATATCACAGAGCGCGGACTGGAGGTTCTTAAGGAGGATCCCCCCGGCATTGGCGTTGATTTTCTGATGCAATTCCCTGAATTTGCAGAGTTTCGTGAGGGATCAGGTAAACCAAGGAAGAGCCGTAAAAGGTGTCCAAAAAGAACCAATTCAAGGAGGGAGAGGCTCACCCCTGAGGAGAGACTTGAAAGGGCCTATGATGAACTCAGGAAGGGTCTCGCAGCCGAAATCCTGGATATAGTCAGGAACAGCTCACCTGAATTCTTTGAACGACTTGTTGTGGATCTGCTTGTAAGGATGGGGTATGGAGGATCCAGGGAGGATGCAGGGAGTGCCATTGGCAGGCAGGGGGACGGTGGCGTCGACGGGATAATAAAGGAGGACAGACTGGGACTTGACGTTATCTACATACAGGCGAAAAGGTGGAACAGTTCAGTGTCCCGCCCCGAGATCCAGAAATTTGTGGGTGCACTGCAGGGTAAGAGGGCAGGAAAGGGCATATTCATAACCACATCGGATTTCACGGAGGGTGCAAGGGAATATGTCTCCAAAATTGATAGCAGGATAGTGCTAATTGATGGTATGCAGATGGCGAACTATATGATTGAACATGGTGTGGGTGTAGCTGAGGTGGCCTCCTACTCTGTTAAAAAGATTGATAATGATTATTTTTCTGAATGAGGAGACCTTTTAGAGTCTCTGTATTTCACTGTAGGCGTAGGTTGCTGCAATAGCACCCTCTGCACATGCCGTTACCCACTGGTTCAGGCCCCCTGTGATATCCCCTGCGGCGTATACAAGGGGGATGTTTGTCCTCTGTCTTTTATCTGTTATGATGTAGCCACCATCATCTACCTCAACACCCAGTTCAACTGCGAGCTGATTGAGGGGCTCTTCGCCTATTGATATGAATATCCCATCAACTTTCAGGGCCTCATCCTCACCTGTTACACGGTTGTGTATCATTACCTCCTCAACCCTATCATCACCCCTTATCTCGGTTACAACAGAGTTCCATATCACAGGGATATCCATTTCCTTCAGCTTTTCCTGGAGGTACCTGTCGGCCCTCAGTTCATCCCTCCTGTGGATTATACTGACATCACAGCCTATGTTTTTGAGGAATACCGCCTCCTGGGCCGCGCTGTTTCCCCCACCAACCATGAGGACCTTCCTGCCCTTGTAGAGTGGGCCGTCACAGGTTGCACAGTAACACACACCCCTTCCAAGGAGGTCATTCTCGCCGGGCACACCCAGCTGCCTGTGTTTGCTCCCTGTTGCAAAGATCAGTGCGGAGGCTGTGTAGGTGTCCCTTGAGGTCCTGACTGTGAATACGTCATCCTTCTCTATCTCCTTCACCTCCTCCATTTCCCTGAGCTCAGCAACCTTTGTGGCCTGTTTCTTCATTTTGGTGACAAGGCTCATCCCGGCTATCATCTCAAAGCCAGGGTAATTCTCCATCATGGGGACCTCAAGGCCCAGTCCACCTGCGGGGCCCTTATCAAGCATGAGGACACGACTTCCCTGCCTTCCACCGTAGATACCTGCTGTTAGTCCTGCGGGGCCAGCCCCTATAATGATTATGTCATAATCAGTCATCATACCACCTTCAGGGTTTATCTTGGTTTTTGCTTGAGATAAAGATTTCAGTGAATGACTTACTGGGGGTATCCATTGAAGCCTGCATTGGACTCTACTCTGATAAAGATTTCAGTGAATGACTTACTGGGGACATCTCCAATGAGGTCCATATTAAATTCTAACTCTTGGATTTCAGTAAATGAATCACCAAAAGGACTATGTGGAGTCCCCAGGACTAAGATTGGATTTAACTTACATTAAAAAGGTAATTGGTCTATAATTTTCTTTTTGGTGAAAAAAATTTTAAAATTTGAGGTTTCTAGAGTCTTTCGCGGATTTTTGAGTTCAGTATCCTGTTTACAACCTTACCATCGGCTCTGCCACGCAGCCTACCCATGGCCTGACCCATCAGGGGCCCCATTGCACCCATACCCCTCTCCTGGATCATTTCGTGGTTAAGCTCAATGATCTCATCTATCACAGCCTCAACTTCATCCTCTGTGAGGAGCAGGAGGTCCAGTTTCTCTGCAGCTTCTCCTGCTGTTACACCATCATCGGCCATGCAGGCAACTATGTCCCTGAGGGCATCCTTTGACACCTTACCCTCCTCAAGGAGTCTGATGGCGTCTCTGAGTTCCTCAATACCAATACTGCCCATATCATGGCCCTCCCTTCCAAGTTCCCTGAGGGTGTAGGCGAGGAGTGATGCTATCACGGTCACATCAACCCTGAACTCTGCGAGGACCTCGAATTCCTCAACAAGGTTCCTCTTAACAAGCTGGGACGCCAGGTCCTCACTGAGGCCATAATCCCCTATGAGCCTCTCCTTCTTCTCTGAGGGAAGTTCAGGGAGGTTCTCCCGGATCCCTGCGATGAATTCCTCTTCTATGCTGAAGAGTGGTATGTCTGTTTCAAGGTACATCCTGCTTGAGGTTGGAAGTGGCCTGAGGTACTGGGTGTTGCCGTCGGGAAGGGCCTTCCTGGTCTCCTCAGGCACGCCCTCAATGGCCATCCTGGCACGTTTGATGACCTCACTGATGGCATTCTCCGCTGTCTCCCTATCATGGGCCACCAGGACCACTGCATCCTCATCTGAGGCATCAAGGGCTTCCCTTAGGGCTTTAACCTCCTCGGGGGTTATGCCGTAGGCCGGGAGTTCATCGGTGTGGAATATTCCCTTAACACCCCTCTTCTTTGCATAGTCAGCCATCTCTGTACCTAAACGTCTTCCTGGCTGTATTTCGGTTCCTATCAGTCCATGGAAGCCCCTGAGTTTAACAGCGAGCACTGACTCTGCTGAGGATATTATCTTTGAGTCTGTATCCCTGAAGACCTCTGAGACATCAACCAGATCCCCATCAACCGACGCGCCCCTCTCTCTGAGGGTGTTTCTTATCTCAACCAGTTTCAGCTGCCTCCTGACCTCCCTCTCAACTATCTCAGGGATCAGTTCAAGGTCCTGGACACCTTTCACTTCGACTCTGGCTCCCTCACGTATGGATATGTTGAGGTCCTGCCTTATGGTCCCGAGGCCCCTCTTAACGCGGGTGCTCCTCAGCACCTGGCCTATCTGGTATGCGACGTCCCTGAGCTGATGGGGGTCACTGATGGATGGGTCGGTGGTTATCTCAACGAGGGGTATGCCCAGGCGGTCCAGTCTGAATACAACACCATCCCCTGTCTCCCTGATCCTCCTTGCGGCGTCCTCCTCAAGGCAGAGGTTCTCTATTTTAACAGTCCCCTGTGGTGTTTCAAGGTGGCCGTCGGTTGCAACAAGACCCGTCCTCTGGAAGCCGCCGGTGTTGCTGCCATCGATGACCTGCTTCCTCATGGTGTGGAATTCATCCACAACCCTCATGTTAAGGAGGAGTGCGATTGTAACTGCAAGTTCGAGGGCCTCCCTGTTGAGGGGGTGGGGTGGCTCCTCATCTGCCTCAACGAGGCATGTTCCATCATCGTAGTTCTCGTAGTGGAAGTGGAGTTTCCTCATGGCCTCCTCGAAGGCTGCCCTGTCAAATTTCCCGAGTTCGCTCTGGGTTGGTCTGAGGTTCCTCACTATGTCGTGGTCAGGTTCTGAATCAATGAGTTCTGTTCTGCAGGGGCAGAAGAGTTTGCTCTCTGTATCAAGCTGTTGGTGTATCTCGAGACCCATTTTGAGCCCTATCTCATCCCAGTTCATCTGATCAACCCCTGAAGTATGCTATGGATGTCCTCTCGTTGATTTCCCCTGCAATGTTATCCATCATCATTTCACGCACCCCTTCGGGTTCATCTGTCTGTCCCAGGACCCAGCACATCTTTACGTAGGCGACCTCCGGGAGCATATCTGCGCAGGGTATGACACCTGCCTGGAGTAGCCTCCTTCCTGTGCTGTAGACGTTCATGTTGACCCTTCCATTGAGGCACTGGGATGTCATGGCAACTGGGACCCCCATATCATGGGCCTCCCTGAGTACCGGTATCAGTGTGTCGGGGCAGTGGCCGAGGCCTGTACCCTCCATTACCAGTCCCCTGTAGCCCCTCTCCAGGTGCCATTCTATGATCTCAGGGGACATTCCAGGGTAACTCTTTATGAGGGCAACCCTCTCCTCAACCCTGTCATGGAGTTCCAGTTCACATGAACCCCTCCTCCTGTAATCATCGTCAAGTATTTTGATGTCCCCGGGTGTTACCTCTGCGAGGGGGAGGGCATTTATGCTCCTGAAGGTGTCCCTCCTTGAGGTGTGCATCTTCCGCACCTTCACTCCTCTGTGGAGGTGGCAGGTGAGGTCATCCATGGTTGCATGCATGCAGACGGTGACCTCAGCTATATCAGAGGTGGCGGCCCTCACCGAGCACTGTATGTTGAGGCTTGCATCTGATGATGGCCTGTCTGAACTCCTCTGGGCGCCTGTTAGGACCACCGGTACTGGCGTCTGAAGCATGAAGCTGAGGGCGGCGGATGTGTAGTGCATGGTGTCGGTTCCATGTGCGACAACAACACCATCTGCACCATCATCTATCTCCCTGTAAACGGCCCTTGCGGTTTCAACCCAGTATTCGGGTTTCATGTTTTCACTGAGGATGTTCAGGACGGCCTTACCCCGTATGTTTGCCATGTCCAGGAGCTCTGGGTTGGCCCGTAGAAGGTCATCTGCGGTGAAGGCCGGGTGCACAGCACCTGTACGGTAGTCTATTATTGATGCAACGGTACCGCCCGTTGATATTATGGATATGTCTGGCAGCTGGGGGTCCTCAATCACATCAACCGGGGGGAGCTCTATTTTTGGCTCTGAACCCCTCTCAATGAGTTCTATTTTAGCGTCACTGATTTCAACTCCAATGTTGTACCCGTTTTTGAGTTTCAGGACGATGTGCCTGTCATCTGCATCATCTGCACGGTCCAGTACCATACCCTCATAGGTCACATCGGGTTTCTCCACCCTGACGGTGTCCCCCACATCTATTGAGGCTGATTCAAGGAATCTCCTGGCTGATCCATGGTATGGCATTAAAATTCCCCCTCAAGGTTCTTCCTGGCCCACTCTGCACCGGCCTCGAGTATTTTAAGGTTCATGTCTATTATTTTATCCTTACCAGAGAAGGTGAACCTTATGGCCTCACTGAAGGATTCCTCATGGAGGCCTGTGATTCCAAGGGCCATCATAACACCCAGCATGACGGTGTTGGCAGCCCTTCCGGTGCCGTGTTCCTTTGCTATTTCAAGGGCCGGCACACCTATGGCCCTGACATTATCCTTTTTCCTGAAATCTGCGGTTGCAGTGTCGTAGAGGACAGTACCACCCTCCCTGACATCACCTGCAAATTCATCTATGGATGGCTGGTTGAAGGCCACGAGGACGTCTGGTGTGTCAACTGCCGGTGAACCCACCCTTTCACCTGATATAACAACTCCACAGCTGGATGTACCTCCCCTCTGTTCGGGCCCATAGGCTGGGTACCATGATGTGTGTCTTCCCTCACTGCAGGCTGCCTGGGCCAGTGTCAGCCCCATGCTCAGGACTCCCTGCCCACCGAAACCCGCGATCTTAACCCGTACCTCTGGAAATTCCGGGTCATCCACAGGGTCTGGCACAGAGTCCTCCCTTATCTGGAATATACGGTCCAGGCTCTCCCTTGAGAAGTCGCTCTCTGACCTTATGAGGGGTTCTGTCTCGAATGAGCGGTCCCTGAAGTTCTTCACAGGGAATTCCTTTTCCATTTCCTCCTTAAGGAATCTTTCAGCGCCCTCGGCGTCCTGCCTGAGGTTTGTGGGACATGGGGATAGTACCTCAACGAATGCATAGCCCTTCCCGTCCCTCTGGATTTCAAGGGCTCTTTTAACAGCCCTTTTAGCCTTCCTTATGCTCTTTGGGTCTGCAAGGGAGACCCTCTCTATGAAAACAGGGGCCTGGAGGTTGTCGAGGAGTTCACACATATGTAGTGGGTAACCTGCGTACCGGGGGTCCCTCCCACCGGGACAGGTAACTGTAACCTCACCTATGAGGGTTGTTGGCGCCATCTGGCCCCCGGTCATGCCGTAGACGGTGTTGTTGACAAAGAAGACCGCCATTTTTTCACCACGGTTCGCGGCCTGTATCGTCTCATTGAGGCCGATGGATGCGAGGTCCCCGTCGCCCTGGTAGAGCATGACCACGGCATCGTCCTCTGCACGTGATATCCCTGTACCCACCGCGGGGGCTCTTCCATGGGCCACCTGGACGTTTCCGCAGTCAAAGTAGTAGTAGGCGAAAACTGCACAGCCAACAGGGCTTATCATGACTGAACGCTCCTGTATACCCAGTTCATCAATGGCCTCACCTATGAGTTTGTGGAGTATTCCATGGCCGCAGCCTGCACAGTAGTGTGTGGCTGTGGGTGCGCTTCCACCCTTCCTCTTGAATACATCGTGGAGTGAATCTGGTTTTCTGATTACCTTTTTAGTCATTGGATTCCCCCGCGAGTTCTCTGATCTTCCTGAGTATATCCCTCAGTTCTATGAGGTTTCCACCCATCCTGTTTACGAGTTCAACATCCCTGCAGCTGGAGGCCATCCTTATATCCTCCCTCATCTGGCCGCTGCTCATCTCAACTGATATGAAGGTGCAGCCACCCTCTGCAAGCTCCCCAATCCTCCTTGAGGGGAAGGGGAAGAGCGTTATGGGCCTCAGAAGACCCACCTTTATACCATCTGCACGTGCCATGTCAACTGCGCTCTTCGCGACCCTGCTGCTTATACCGTACGCCACGAGTACAATGTCAGCATCCTCAACCATGTATTCCTCGTATCTCACCTCATTCTCCTCCACCACCGCGTACTTCTCCTGGAGGTAGAAGTTGAACTCCTCGAGTTCATCGAAGTCAAGGAATATGGAGGTTACGAGGTTCTTCATGGTTTCCCTGCTGCCGCAGACAGCCCATGATGTGTCTGGCCTGTGCTCCACGGCCCTTTCAGGGAAGCGGAGGGGCTCTGCCATCTGCCCCAGGACGGCATCTGCGAGCACTATAACAGGGTTCCTGTACTTGTCTGCCAGCTCAAAGGCCTCCATTGTGAGGTCGCACATCTCCTGTACACTGTTGGGTGCAAGGACGATGTTTCTGTAATTTCCATGTCCACCGCCCTTCACCAGCTGGTTGTAATCTGCCTGCTCGGGTCCGATGTTTCCGAGTCCAGGTCCGGCCCTCATGACATCCACGATGACCGCAGGGAGCTCTGCGCCTGCAAGGAAGGATATTCCCTCCTGTTTGAGGCTCATACCTGGCCCTGAGGATGCTGTCATGACCCTGTGGCCGGCTGCTGCTGCACCGTACACCATGTTTATGGCTGCCTCCTCTGATTCCGCCTGTACAACCTTCCTCCCGACCATGGGGAAGTACCTTGAGGCCTCGTGCAGTATCTCGCTTGCTGGTGTTATGGGGTAGCCGAAGTAGCAGTCGCAGCCTGCATACATGGCCCCTATTATCACGGCGGTGTTACCCTTAACCATCTGTGTCGCCATCTTCACACCTCTCTATGTGGACCTCTATTGCGTTGATCTCGGGGCAGGTGTAGTAACAGTTTCCGCAGCCATTGCATCCCTCGCCACGGTACTCAACGTAGTGGTAGCCCCTCTCGTTGATCCTGCTGCTCATGTAAAGCACTTTCCTGGGGCATGCGATTATGCATCGCTCGCATGCCTTGCATTCGACCCTGTTTATTACCGGGTAGGCCTTCTTCATTGGTTTTCACCGTCTCCTTCAAGGTCATGCTGTCTGATCTCAACACGCCTTATCTTACCGCTTATTGTCTTGGGTAGCTCCTCAACAAATTCAACTATCCTGGGGTACTTGTAGGGTGCTGTCACCCTTTTCACATGGTCCTGTATCTCCTTCTTCAGTTCCTCTGATGGTTCATATCCCCTTGCAAGTACCACGGTTGCCTTGACAACCTGTCCCCTTATGGGGTCTGGGTAGCCGGTAACTGCACATTCAAGGACCGATGGGTGGGATATGATGGCGCTTTCAACCTCAAAGGGTCCTATATGGTAACCTGAACTCTTGATTATGTCGTCGGTTCTCCCAACGAACCACAGGTATCCGTCCTCGTCCATCCAGGCTGTATCCCCTGTGTGGTAGTAGCCGTCGTGCCATACCTCTGATGTCTTCTCAGGGTTCCTGTAGTAGCCGTTGAAGAGTCCTATCGGTTTACCATCCTCCGTTTTTATGACTATCTCGCCCTCTTCACCCACGTCCACGGGTTCACCGTTCCTGTCCACAAGTTCAACCTGGTAGCCTGGTGATGGTTTGCCCATTGAGCCAGGCTTTGGTTCCATCCAGGGGAAGTTTGCTATGCACACAACGCACTCTGTCTGGCCGAAGCCCTCCATGAGCTCAAGGCCTGTGTGCTCCTTGAACCTCTCAAAGACCTCGGGGTTGAGGGGTTCCCCCGCTGTTACCGCGTATTCTATACCTGATAGGTCGTAGCGTGAGAGGTCCTCCTTTATGAGGAACCTGTATATGGTTGGAGGGGCGCAGAAGGTTGTTATGTCATACATTTCAAGCTTCTCAAGCATCTTCTCAGGGTCAAAACGATCATAATCGTAGACAAAGACGGCGCTTCCGGCTATCCACTGTCCATAGATCTGTCCCCACATGGCCTTGGCCCAGCCTGTATCTGCGACGGTGTAGTGGAGGCCGTCCTCCCTGACGTTCTGCCAGTACTTTGCGGTTATTATGTGGCCGAGGGGGTAGGTGTGGTCGTGCTCTATCATCTTTGGCATACCTGTTGTACCTGATGAGAAGTACACAAGCAGAGTATCCCCTCCTCCGGGGCGATCTTCAGGGGCCTGGAAGTCCCCGGGGATATTGCTGAGTTCCTCCCTGAGGTTTATCCATCCTTCCCTTTCAAGGTCACCGACGATGACCCTTTTAATGTCTGCCCCGAGTTCATCAATGGCATTGTCAAATACATCAGGTACACCGTCCTCTGCTATGCAGACAACCATCTTTATATCGGCTTCCCTTATACGGTAGACGATGTCCTTCTCCTTGAGCATGTGTGTGGCTGGTATTGCAATGGCGCCTATCTTGTGGAGTCCCAGGAGGGAGTACCAGAAGTCGTACCTTGCCTTGAGGGTCAGCATGACAGTGTCACCCTTCCCTATACCCTCCCTGGTGAAGAAACTGGCCGCCCTGTCTGAGAGTTCCTTAAGCTCCCTGAATGTGATTGTTTTCTCATCTCCAGTGTCATTGCACCAGACGATGGCTGTCTTATCAGGTTCAATCTCTGCGTAGCGATCGACAACGTCGTATGCGAAGTTGAAGTTTTCAGGTATCTTTATCTGGAAATTATCATGGAAATCCTCGTAGGAGTCAAATTCAACACGGTTAACGAATTCATGTATGAGAGCAGTCATTGGCACACCTCTACATTATTATTGCAAGGAATCTGGCCCTTTTACCGTCCAGGGCCTCCATGGCATGTTCATATGATGAGTCAAAGAATATTGAGTCCCCCTCATTCAGTATTATCTCATTGTCATGTATGTAAAACCTTATGCGCCCCTCCAGGACGTAGTTGAATTCCTGTCCAGGGTGGCTGTTGGTCTTCGGTTTTCCGTCACGGGGCTCCACTGTAACTATGAATGGTTCGGCCTTTTTGTGAATGAACTTCTCTGCCAGGTTCTCGTAGCGGTACTGTTTCCTCCTCTCAACCTCCACCCCCTTACCCTTACGGGTGACGGTGAAGATGTGCATCCTTGTCTCCTCACCTGTGAGCAGAAGTCCCATGTCAACGCCCAGCTTGTGGGCTATCTCAAAGAGTATACTTGCCGGGATGTCCTCCTCTCCGGTCTCATAGCGGCGGTAGGTCTCCACATCAATGTTCAGGTAACTGGCCATTTCATCTTCCGTGACTTCTGAAAGTTCCCTCAGTTCCCTTACACGGGAACCAATCTCCTTACTTTTCTCTTTCATGGTTACACCTCATCAGTGCCAGAAAAAAATAATAATGATTATTAATGATAAATGTCTTCTGCCTTAAATACATTTCTCCTCCCTTAATGATTTAAGTTACACATAATAAATATATTGAGAGGAGGTCTTTTCATGGAGATAAAGACGGTCAGGATAGAGCCCCAGGAGGACCTGAACCTGATACTCGGGCAGAGCCACTTCATAAAGACTGTTGAGGACATCTATGAGGCCATTGTGAACACGGTCCCCCAGGCAAAATTTGGGGTGGCATTTGCCGAGGCATCCGGGGACTGCCTCGTGAGGCATGCTGGAAATGATGAGGAACTTGAGGAGCTTGCAGCAGAGACCATTCTTGAAATTGGGGCAGGGCACTCGTTCATAGTGTTCCTCAGGGAAGCCTTCCCCATAAACATACTGCAGAGGGTAAAGGATGTTCCGGAGGTTGTTAACATCTACTGCGCCACCGCAAACCCCGTTGAGGTCATCATT
Source organism: Methanothermobacter sp. K4 (assembly GCF_022014235.1). Taxonomy (NCBI): domain Archaea; kingdom Methanobacteriati; phylum Methanobacteriota; class Methanobacteria; order Methanobacteriales; family Methanobacteriaceae; genus Methanothermobacter; species Methanothermobacter sp. K4. Next base: position 342,910 of record NZ_JAKLTD010000002.1, on the reverse strand, counting down.
GCCGAGACAGAGCAGGGGAGGGGGATCCTGGGGGTCATAGATGGCAGCAGACCTGAGGGTATAGAGGATGAGGAGGATATCGCCGAGAGAAAGAGGTTCCTCCGCCTTATAGGATACAAGTTTTAGTGGAGTCACATAATCAGGAAGGGCCAAAATATATTAAACACCCCGTCCAATAATAATACGGGGGTTGTTTAAATGTCAGATACAGTGGTTTTTGTTAAGGAGAGCGGAAACAAGAATAAGGGCGAAAACATATTTGAAATAAACCAGAACAGGGTCCGGATGAAGGAAAAACAGAAAGGTACACTCTCAATAACATTTGAAAGTCCGGATAAGGAGGATATAGAAGCCGCCATGGCCTTTTTTGAATCAATGACCGACATGGAACCTCTCACAATGAACATCGCAGATACCGGTGAGGTGAAGGCCTACTTCAAGGGGACAGCGCCCTTCAGTCAGACTGAAGAGGAGGGAATGACGGTCTACACCTACGGTGTGACCATCCAGGAACTGCAGGAATAATTTAAATCCATTTTTTAAATTTTCATTGGTCCTTGGGGTAGGTCCACTCCTCAAAGATCTTGTAGATCCTGCTGGGGTCACTGAAAACCTCTGTTTTATCCATCCCTGATATCCTCTTCACGTGTTCAACATCCTCCCTGGTTATTTTGAGTTCCAGTTTCTTACCGTTTGGAAGTGTCGTGATAACCTTCCCCTCACTGTAGTCCGATGGCATGATGTAGACAGGGACAGATGCCTTCTGGGCCATTATAACAGCATTTGTAACCAGGGTATCCCCTATCCTCAGGGATATCTTGGCTGTGCTGTTGGAGGTGCAGGGAGCCACAAGTATGAAGTCATACTTACCAAGCTGGACCTGCCCGGCAAGGAATGGCGAATTGGCGTTTATCTCAACCCACTTCCTGTCAAAGCTGGTCTCAAGGTCCCTGTATAGGCCATAGTACTTGACAACCTGGTCACCTGCCTTGGATATGAAGACGTCGATTTTGATACGGTCCCCATAGATCTTTTTAATATCCTTCATTATTTCGTAGGTTTCAGTCAGTTTCTCCCCGGCCCCGGTGATACACCAGGCAACAGTCAGTTTTTCAGTCATGATTCATAATATGTTGGAACTTATTAATCAAATTTGGGTTGCAGATGATGGCATGATTTGGGCATGACCTTGCAGTCTTCTCAA
>NZ_JAKLTD010000002.1:233829-341609 GCF_022014235.1 Methanothermobacter sp. K4 | reverse complement strand
CAACAACACCAACCTGTCCTTCTTGTTGCAGATGATGGCATGATTTGGGCATGACCTTGCAGTCTTCTCAACAACACCAACCTGTCCTTCTTGTTGCAGATGATGGCATGATTTGGGCATGACCATGGAATAATTCTGGAAAAGGTATTAGTTCATTTGAGGTTAAATCGATACGTGGGAGGGGGAGGGCAGTGATCTTTTAAGGACCTCCAGGACGTGTCCAGACACATTTGTCACCTCCCTATAAAAATGGTCTGAAACACCACTCCAGAGCCTGATGATACCTCCCATGGGGATCCCCACCATATTAACCCACAATTACACCATCAAGTATCCTTATGGTCCTTGAGGCCATCTCAGCCACATGGGGCTCATGGGTGACAACAACAAGGGTAACGCCCTCCTCCTCCTGGAGCTTCTGAAGCATATGGAGTATATTTTTGCTTGTCTTTGAGTCAAGCGCCCCTGTCGGTTCATCCGCAAGGATTATTGAGGGGTTATTGGCCAGGGCCCTGGCAATTGCAACCCTCTGGCGTTCACCACCAGAGAGTTCCGTGGGCCTCCGGTCAGCCTTATCCCCGAGGCCAACCTGTTCAAGGAGTTCCATTGCACGCTCCTCCATGTTACCGTGCTTCACGGCGAACATGGGTATCTCAACATTCTCAAGGGCGGTGAGGCTGGGTATGAGGTTATGCAGCTGGAACACGAAGCCTATCTCCTCGGCCCTTAAACGGCTCAGGTCCCTCTCCTCTGAGAGATCCCTTCCGGCAACTTTGATGGTGCCTGAATCCGGGACATCGAGGGCGCCTATCATGTTGAGGAGGGTGGATTTACCTGAACCCGATGGACCCATGATTGAGATGAACTCACCCATCTCAACTTCAAGGTCAACACCATTAAGGGCCCTTATCTTACCCCCGTCAAAGCTCTTCTTAAGGTTTCTCACCTCTATGGCCTTCATGGAACCACCTACTCATACCTCAGTGCTTCGGTGGGGGCGAGCCTTGATGCCCGGTAGGCCGGGTACAGTCCGCCGAGGACACCCACGCTGAGGGCGACTGCAAAGGCCCTCATGAAGATCTCAGGGCTGTATACTGGCTCTATGAATCCCCTCATTCCAAGCTCAAGGAGCACCTGTATGGCTGCAACACCAAGCACTGAACCCACAATACCGGCGATCACAGTGAGCACCACAGATTCCCCGAGTATCATGATGAGAATCCTCCGGTCCCTCCATCCAACAGCCTTCAGGACTCCAATCTCCCTTGTCCTCTCAAATACAGACATTATCATGGTGTTTATAACTCCAATTCCACCTATTATTATGGCGAGGAGTGATATGGCCCAGGTTGCGGTGTCTATGGTCTGCAGGCCCTGGTCAACGCTCTGGAGGTCCTCGAGTGAGGCTATGGTTGTGAGGTCACTGTAACGTTTCTCGATGCGGTCTGTGACGTCCTCAACCCTTGAGTTCCTGGCCATCTTAACATAGATCATGGTGACCTTACCCTCCTTATCCTCTATCCTCTGGAGTTTTTTGAGTGAAATAAAGGCCCCTCCATCCTGCTGCATGTCACCGGATTCAAATATCCTCACGATACGGTACTCTCGGTTCTTTATCTTTATCGTATCACCAACACCTTTGCCATGGTTCTCTGAGGCCACCTTACCCATTATGACCTCATCTGCATCTGGATCCGTGAGGGTCCTGCCATCGGTTATCTTTATCTGACTCATGTTTATCTTGGCAGGGTCTATACCTATCAGTACAAAGTAGGGGTTGTCGTCAAGGGGCTGTACAGCCATGAGTATCCCAACGGCGTCCTCAACCCCGCTCACATTCCGCACCTTATCCACGTATTCCTCATCTATCTTGCTGAAGAACATGTCTGAGACATTGGACTCCACAATCGTGAAGTCGGCGCCACCCGCCTTGAGGGTGTTCTCTGTTGATGCCTTCAGACCCTCGGTTATCACTCCAAGGGTTACAATGGTCGCAATTCCAATCGCGATACCTGTAATTGCAAGGAGACTCCTTGCACGGCTTCTGAATGGATTCTTCAGAACGAGTGTTATGAACCTCATGTGTAGGTATATGGAGCCGGGTCCTAATAATGTTGACTAGTCCACTATGAAAAATAGAATTTGAGGGTTTCCAGGATATTTTCCTTCTTTAAGGGATTAAATGGGTAAATTAATTAAAAAAATAAAGTTGGTTTCAGGACATTTTTCCCGCTTTAAGAACCTCGAATGCGTCCAGGTCCACGGTGCCGATGGTCCTGTAACATTCGGCTTCAGGCATCTTCTCAAGTTCTTCCATGCTTATGTACTTCATTTTATCAAGGCCACGGACAAAGTACCTGAACTGGGATCCAAGCCTCTCCCTCAGCCTGTAACCCTTCCCGATGTTTATGAAGTATCTTTTTTTAACCTCATATTCGCCGGTGAGTTCATGGATTCTGCTGAGAAGCCTCCTTGTGGGGTGCCTGTAGGTTCCGTTTTCCATTGCTATTACAATGTCCACCGGGACACCAAGTTCATCTGCAAGTTCCCTCTGGCTTTTACCTGCGCTGATCCTGTAACCCAGCAAAAGAAATTTCAGTTCATCTTCGCCACTCACGATTTCCACCTCCACTGAATTGTTATTGGAGTACCACCTATAAATACTTTTTTATATAAAATTATTATTAAAATTCGAATTAGATGGATATAAGTAATAATAAATTTTACATATCGTATTATAAGTGATTATATCCATGACCGTGACAATATTTAATAGTGGAATAACACTGGGCAACAGCAAATAATATAAACATGGAATGGATTATTAACTGGTGGTGGGATCATGGGACCTGAGTCATGGGTGATAATAGCTGCTATATGCCTCATAGGTGAAATGCTGACAGCAGGATTCTTTCTTCTCTGGTTCGCCTTCGGGGCACTGACAGCAGCGGCACTTGGATACCTTGGATTCGATACAACGGTACAGTTTGTTACATTCGTTGTTGTTTCAGTCATCCTCCTCGCTGTTTCAAGGCCATTCGCCGCACGCATAACAGGAGAGCCAACAAAAAAGGCTGTTGCAGATAGACTCATAGGAAAAGAGGGTGTTGTGATAGAAGCAATCACATCCCAGAGCTCTGGTCTTGTCAGGATAGACGGCGAAACATGGAGGGCAAGGTCAGACGCGGATCTTGAAGAGGGTGTTCTGGTGAAGGTGAAGGAAATTGAGGGAGTTAAACTTGTGGTTGAAAAAATGGAGGAATGAAAATGCTGCTTGAACTAATAATTGTACTTGTACTCCTTGTACTGGCATTCAAGAGCCTGAAAATACTCAGACCCTACGAGAAGGGTGTTGTTGAAAGACTCGGTAAATATCAGAGGACAGTGGAAAGCGGCCTCGTGGTCATAATCCCCTTCATAGAAGCCATAAAGAAGGTTGACATGAGGGAGCAGGTGGTTGATGTACCACCACAGGAGGTTATAACCAAGGACAACACAGTCGTTGTTGTGGACTGTGTCATATTCTATGAGGTGGTTGACCCCTTCAATGCAGTCTACAACGTGGTTGACTTCTACCAGGCAATAACCAAACTGGCCCAGACGAACCTGAGGAACATAATAGGGGACCTTGAACTGGACCAGACCCTCACATCAAGGGAGATGATAAACACCCAGCTCCGTGAGGTCCTCGATGAGGCCACAGACAAGTGGGGTACAAGGGTTGTGCGTGTTGAGATACAGCGCATAGAACCACCAGGGGACATAGTTGAGGCCATGTCAAAGCAGATGAAGGCCGAACGTATGAAGAGGGCAGCCATCCTCGAGGCAGAGGGTTACAAGCAGTCAGAGATAAAGAGGGCTGAGGGTGATAAACAGGCGGCCATCCTCGAGGCAGAGGGTAAGGCTGAGGCCATAAAGAAGGTTGCAGACGCCAACAAGTACCAGGAGATAGCCATAGCAGAGGGTCAGGCCAAGGCCATACTCTCGGTTTTCAGGGCAATGCATGAGGGGGACCCGACGAATGACATAATAGCACTCAAGTACCTTGAGGCCCTTGAGAAGGTTGCCGATGGAAGGGCAACAAAGATACTCCTCCCTGTGGAGGCCACAGGCATCCTGGGTTCAATTGCAGGGATCTCAGAGATGCTTTCTGACACCTCCAGAGGATCTGAAAAAACATCAAAAAAATCTGAACCATCAGAAGCAGAGAAAAAACCCTTATCTCAGGAATTTCCGGAAAAACAGTGAATCTTCACCTTTTATTTTTCAGATGATGTTAGTTATAAATATCAAGCTGAACATAATAAGATACGGGAGGTGTAATGTATGAAAGAGGATGTTTTCTATGGAAAGGGCATGGTCCATGTGAAGGAGGACTATCCTGACATCTACGAGGCAGTTGTTAAACTCAACGAGGCCGCCTATACAGGAAAGGTTCTTGACTACAAGACACAGAAACTCATAGCCCTCGGGATAACAGCTGCAAACTCAGATGACCGTGCAGTTAAAAAGCAGATACAGAGTGCCATAAATGAATTTGGTGTTACAAGGGATGAAATTGTTGACGTTCTCCGTGTTGTTCTCCTCACATCTGGTAATCCACCCTTTGTGAAGGCAATGAGGATACTTTATGAGGTCCTTGGGGACTGATTAACTTCTTTTTTATTTAATTAGAAAGTTCAGTTTTTTATCAATTAGCTCTCTGAAAAATCACCTGTTGCAGAGATTAAAATAAGGGATAAGAAATTTAAAAATAGAAAAGAAGTATTTTTTATTTATCTTGTTGTGAATGCTGATTTGAAATCTGCTGACATCATGTTACCGGCGCCGGTCTTAACTGCAGTCCTTGGAACAGTGATGATATACCTTGTACGGGCACTCCAGCTCCCCACGGGTGTTATGATGAGCCTGTTACCGATTATTCTCTTACTGATGGATTTCAGCCGACCGGTGGATGTTCTTACAGTTATTGATCTGTAGTTGGGACCGGCAAGTATGCTGTTACTGAATATTATGACAATTGCCCTCGTCCTTAAAACACCTGTTGCACCACTTCTGGGATCAATGGCTGTTACTGCAATTGCAGATGTGAAATTTGATGTGAAGTCCAGTTCCAGTGTGGTCCCTGCAATATTTTCTATGGAATTCCTGGGTATTCGGACTGTGAACTTAACACCGGGATCCCAGCCTCCAACGGGTGTTATGATGAGTCTGCTGCCGCTTATACTTTTGATGATTGATTTTAGAGTACCTGTAGATCTTCGCACTGTTATGCTGGAGTACTCACTTCCCACCACGATAATGGAGCTGAAGGTTATTACAAGGCTTTTGGTCCTTGAAACACTCATGGAACCATTTGGGGGATCCATGGATACCACTTTAAGTTTCTGCAGAGGATCTCCAATAAGGGGAAGGCTGTCCCGTCCACCGCTAAACATATAGGGTGTGTCCCCGAATTTATCCCCATTTTCATCCTTCCCGGTGTAGTCGCTCCAGTAGTTACCTCCAGTGGGCCGCGTTAGATTGAAAACATTGGTTGAACCACCTTCATTTTCCGCCTGAATACCATTGTCTATGAAGCTGTTTCCATAGATCCTGTTACCCCCACTGTAGGATGGTATAGATAATCCCACAGAATTGTTCAATAAAAGATTAGCGTAGATTGTATTGAATGAACCGGTGACGTATATGCCCCTACTGCCGCTACAGCTTATTTTATTTCCTGAAATGGTGTTGTTACCTGAATAGTGTATAGAAACACCATCATACCTGGCCATTTGCATCCTGTTACTCTGAATGGTGTTTTTACTGGACTGCAGCAGGAAGATACCATAGTCATCATCGCTTATGTTGCAGTTCTCGATCCTTGAACTGTTTGTATTTGCAAGTATTATTCCGTTACCACATTTTGAGAGGGCAACATTTTTTATTGTTACATTCCTGCAGCCCACAAGTGCAAGGTAGCCCATTGGGATTCCATTGTAAACCCTGTTGGAGATTCCAGTGAGATAATAGACGGGTTTACCCTCAATGGTATTTGAGGTATCTATGTTCTGGATAAAATGGCCAACTGAGTTGTCCCCTCCCCCAATTTTAATGGCTCTAGATGAGTTAGTGATGGAGTTGCCCCTTAAGATACTGTTGAGGGAGGTCAGAAGGTAAATAGCATTCTCTGTTATGTCCTCTATTCTGTTTTCTCTGATTACATTCGAAGGTGAGAACCCGGCCGCGATTCCATTGAGACAGTTTCTTATAATGTTGCTGGAAATTGTGTTTTCAGCTGAGGATTCAAGAGAAATTCCAGATCCCTCGCTGCTTATATTATTTCTGGATATAATGTTCCTGTTTGAGGATATTAGGACTATTCCCCCAGTATTATCAGTTATTTCATTTTCCTGGATCACGCTGTTATCTGAATCCATTAACCAGATTGCTATATCGTTATGTCTTATGATGTTTTTTGTCAGGTTACACCAGCCAGCAGATGAACATATTCCATGAGTACCATTGATCAGTGTAAATCCATTTATTTTCGATCTGTTGGCAATTATATTTATTACAGGTTCTCTGTCACGCCATCCATCTATTATTACTGTTCCATTTGCTTTCAGAGTTAAATTTTCTCTGTTTATCACTATGTTTTCTTCGTAAGTTCCAGCGTCCACCACTATAGTATCCTGGGCTTCACTATCGTCTATAGCCTCCTGGATGGTCATATAAGTTTTTCCAGTTCTTTCATTCCGTGAAACAGCTGCTGAAGTTCCGGAAAAAAATAAAACAAACAAAAAAACCACAACCAGCAAAGAGCAAAATTTGACGTACTTCACATTCAACCCCCCGAAACAATTACATTAATTAATATCTACGTCCATTTGGATATAGATTACACTAAATCAATAACCAGAAACTTCATATGGATGGTATTTTAGCAAATTTTGATGGATTTTTTCTGATTTTATGGGTTATCTGTCCCCATGTTTCAATGAATGTAAATTTAGCTTAGGGAACCTAAATCCAGAGATACACAAGTGGTTGATGACCCTGAAAATCGTGTATAAACAGATTTATTCATGGAACCAACAGTAAACTTTTTAAGTGACCACATCAAACGTAGCAGTACATAAACCGCTATTTTTAAGGGATACGATCCCATGGATGTGGCGTAAAGCCGAACAGAATAGAGGTGTAAACAATGTACAAATATGTTAAAGATGCATGGAAGAATCCAAAGGACTCCTATGTAAGGGAGCTTATGTGGGAAAGGGCCCCAAAATGGAGAAGGGACCCTGTAATTAAAAGGATTGAAAGGCCAACAAGAATAGACCGTGCAAGATCACTTGGTTACAGGGCGAAACCCGGATACATAATCGTGAGGACACGTGTAAGGCGCGGTAGCCAGAGAAAAACCAGGTTCAAGGCAGGTAGAAGGCCCAAGAGAATGGGTGTTAAGAAGATCACAACTGCAAAGAGCATAAAGAGGATCGCAGAGGAAAGGGTTGCAAGGAAATACCCCAACATGGAGGTCCTCAACTCATACTGGGTCTGGGAGGACGGAAAATACAAGTTCTATGAGGTCATCCTTGTTGACCCAAACCATCCTGCAATAAAGAATGACCCCAAAATAAACTGGATCTGCGAAAAACAGCACAGAGGACGGGTGTTCAGGGGCCTCACAAGTGAAGGTAAGAAGAACAGGGGCCTCAGAAACAGGGGTAAAGGGGCTGAAAAGGTAAGGTAAAGCCCCACTCAATTAATTTTAGAGGAAAATGATACACAACATCTCCTACCGCCTAATGGTTTACGGTACCGAGGACGAAGAAAAGGTCCTTGAGGCCCTCAGAAACATAATACCCGGAGCAGCACCTGAAAGGGAAATTGCAGAGGGCTACCATGGAAACCCCATCACAGTTTTAAGGGGCAGGGTGGACCGCAGAAGGGCTCTCAGAGAATTCACGGAAAAATTCATTGAGGTCTTCAGGGGCAGAATGGATGAACTTGAGGACAGGTTCGATGAAAACGGTAACCTGTTCATCCGTCTGGATAAACAGGAGGCCCTTGAGGGGATCTGGAAGCCTGTGAGGCACGGTGATGCAATACACCTCAAAATCAAGGTGGAGGCCTACCCTGCAAAGAGGGATGTTGCAGCGGAGAATATAAGGAAACTACTTGAATAACTGGGTCATTCAGCAGATGAAATTCTCTGACTTCCACGAGGATGCTCAAATAACTGATTCCCACGGGGATACTCATAATAACTGATTCCAGCAGGGTTCAGATGAAATTCTCTGACTTCCACGAGGATGCTCAAATAACCGGGTCATCCAGGCAGATGAAATTCTTTGACTTCCACATCCAGGCAGCTGACCATGATTCCAGTCTGAGACTTCTTTCTGAGGCTTCCCGCCTCGGGTACCATGGGGCTGTCCTGGTATGCCCTGATGAGACCTACAGCAGGCTCCAGCCAGAGATTGAACTCCTGAGGGATAACCCTGAAATCAGGGGGCTTGAGGTGGCAACCGGTGTCATGATAAACGCCTCGAACCCCCCGGATATGAGGCGCAAGGTTAACCGCTTCAGGAGGAAGGCCGACGTTGTATACGTTTCAGGGGGGGACCTGAAGGTGAACCGCGCGGCCTGTGAGAACCCCAGGGTGGATGTCCTCTCAGCACCTTACTCCTCAAGGAGGGACGCTGGCATGAACCATGTCCTTGCAAGGGAGGCTGCAAGGAACAGGGTTGCAGTTGAACTTGTCACCAGTGATATCACTGGCTCATGGCTCAAGGTAAGGGCGAGGGTTCTTGAGTATTTCAGGGATATCCTTAAACTCCACAGAAAATTCCATTTTCCACTCTTACTCTCAAGCAGGGCATCATCAATATATGACCTCCGCACACCCCGTGACCTCATGAACCTGGCAGCGTGCTTTGGCATGAGCACCCATGAGGTTAGAGGGGCACTCTCATCAACACCATCCTCCATAATCGAATACTCACGCAAACGCCCCCTCATGATTGCAGATGGTGTGAGGCTCGTGGATGATGAAGAACTGGATTGAACAGAGCCAAATGGAAGAACTGAAATAAAAGAACAGACTTGTGATGATGAAGAACAGGACTGAACCCCGGTGAAGACATGAGGATGAAGATACTACCCCCCACCCTCAGGAACCCAAAGAGGTACATCGCCTTTGAACTCATATCAGAGAGGGAGCTCTCAAGGGATGAAATCGTATCCCTCATATGGGACAGCTGCCTCAAACTCCACGGGGAATGTGAAACATCAAATTTCCGTTTATGGCTCATGAAACTCTGGCGATGCGATTTCCCGGATGCAGTAAGGATGAGGGGCGTGCTTCAGTGCCAGAGGGGATATGAGGGAAAGGTTATGGCTGCCCTCACAGCGGCACACCACCACAGCGGGGCAAGGCTGGTATTCCATATACTGGGACTCTCCGGGACGGTGCGTTCTGCAACACAAAAGTTTATTAAACCTTCCAAGAAAGATAAATACTGACTAATTTGTATCACAGGTCTCATAATTACCAGATTTATCCATCAATAAAGAGAGGTTAGAAAAATGCAACCACTTCAAAGCGCAGGATATGATAGGGCCATTACGGTATTCAGCCCTGATGGCAGACTATTCCAGGTGGAGTATGCAAGGGAAGCAGTTAAGAGAGGAACCACTTCTCTTGGAGTAAAATCAAAGGAAGGAATAGTTCTTGTCGTGGACAAGAGGCCTACAAGTAAACTGGTTGAGCCAAAATCCATAGAAAAGATATTCCAGATAGATGAACACATAGGGGCCGCAACATCTGGACTGGTGGCAGATGCAAGGGCCATAATTGAAAAGGCGAGACTCGAGGCCCAGATAAACAGGATAACCTACAATGAACCCATAAGGGTTGAAAGCCTTGCCAAGAAGATATGCGACATGAAACAGATGTACACCCAGCATGGAGGTGTCAGGCCATTTGGAACAGCCCTCATAATAGGTGGTGTAAACGGGAAGGGCTGCAGACTCTTTGAAACAGACCCCAGCGGGGCCCTCATAGAGTACAAGGCCACAGCCATAGGAGCCGGCAGACCAGCGGCCATGGAGGAATTTGAGAAGAAATACACCGATGACATGAATCTGAACCAGGCAATAGAACTGGCCCTTGATGCGGTCTATGAGGCAACAGAGGGGAAAACAACACCTGAAAGTGTTGAGATAGCTGTTATAGAAGCCGCAGATAAAAAGTACAGAAGGCTTCCTGACGATGAGATCAGGGACCATGTTGAGGAACTCCTGATCAGGAAGGAAAAGGAGGAAGAGGAGTAAAAAATGGTCAGCCTTGAAGATGCGGTTATCGCCCGGCTAGAATCCCATGGCGAGCGATTCGAAATTCTAGTGGACCCTGACCTGGCAGCTGAATTCCGGAGAGAAGATTCAGACGTCAGTGTGGAGGATGTACTGGCAGTCCAGGAGGTCTTCAGGGACGCCAGAAAGGGTGATAAGGCATCTGAGGAGGCCATGAGGAAGGTCTTTGAAACAGCGGATCCTCTTGAGGTAACACCCATAATACTTCAGAGGGGGACAATACAGCTCACTGCAGAGCAGAGAAGACAGATGATAGAGGATAAACGCAGAAAAATCATCAGTAAGATTGCACGTGAAGCTATAAACCCCCAGAATGGACTTCCTCATCCTCCAAAGAGGATTGAAAAGGCTATGGAGGAAGCAAGGGTTCACGTTGATCCATTCAAAACAGTTGATGAGCAGGTCAACATTGTCCTGAAGGCCATAAGGACCAAGATCCCCATAAAGTTCGAGAAGGTCACCGTTGCCATAAAGATACCCGGCGAAAGGGCAGGTCCAGCCTACGGTGTGATATCCAGTTTCGGGAAAATAAAGAATGAGGAATGGCAGAGTGACGGGTCATGGATAGCGGTGGTTGAGATACCGGGGGGTCTTCAGGATAGTTTCTACCAGAAAATCAATGAACTCACCGGCGGTAACGTTGAGACCAGGATTATCAAGTAAACCCTCCTCTCATTTTTCGCCTTCAAAAAACAGGGAGGCATAATGTGTTACTCGTAAATGAAAAGGACCTGGTTGTTCCAGGTCAGGTTCTGGCAGAGAATGATTACCACCCGGGCAGGGGGACCTTCAAAGAGGGTAAAAAAATATGTTCATCATTTGTTGGACTTGTTTCTGTCAGAAATAAGAAGATAAATGTGATACCACTTCAGAGCAAATACATCCCCAAGAGGGGAGATGTGGTGATCGGCGAGATCACGGATATAAGGTTCTCAATGTGGGGCCTCGATATAAACTCCCCCTACAGCGGACTCCTGCCGGCATCAGAGGTTTTTGGCAAGGAGAAAAGGGAACTTGGAAACGTCTTTGACATAGGCGATGTGCTCCTTTTAAGGGTAGTTGATGTGGACGAGGTCAAGAAGGTTAAACTGGGCCTTAAGGGCCGTGGGCTTGGAAAGTTCAGGGATGGGATTCTGGTATACATAACACCCACAAAGGTTCCAAGGCTCATAGGTAAGAGGGGATCCATGATAAACATGGTCAAGGAGAAGACCCACTGCGATATCGTTGTGGGCCAGAATGGAGTCGTCTGGATAAAGGGAGAACCCGACATGGAGAGGATAGCCGAGAGGGTCATCCTGATGATAGACCGTGAAGCCCACACATCAGGACTCACAGACCGTGTAAGGGAACTTCTGGACAGACTCACCGGTGCGGAACCCACAACAGGGGATGAGGATGACGGGTCTGAAGTGGTTGAAGGAGAGGCTCCAGTTGAGGATGCTGAAGAGCTGAAAGAAGAAACAGAAAACCCTGAGAACACCGAAGAAGATGAAGAAGAATTATCCGAGGGCGAAGAATCAGGGCATGAAGAAGTTGAGGATGAAAATAATTCCGAGGAACCGAGGTGATTGGTATCATCACACAGGATCAGCTGAAAACCTCCCCCACTCTCAGGGAGGACGGAAGGGCATTTGATGAACTCAGACCCCTGAAAATTGAGGCAGGAATACTTGAAAGGGCTGACGGTTCATCCTACCTTGAATTTGGAGGCAACAAGATACTCGTAGCTGTCTACGGGCCAAGGGAGGCACAGATAAGGAAGCTGCAGCGACCTGACAGGGCAGTTATAAGGTGCAGGTACAACATGGCACCATTCTCTGTTGAGGAGAGAAAGAGGCCTGGTCCCGACAGGCGCTCTGTTGAGATTTCCAAGATAACCGCAGAGGCCCTGAGGCCTGCCCTGATACTTGAAAGGTTTCCAAGGTCCGTCATAGATGTATTCATAGAGGTTCTTGAGGCAGAGGGCGGTACAAGGTGCGCGGGCATCACGGCAGCATCAGTGGCCCTTGCAGATGCCGGAATACCCATGAGGGACATGGTTGTCGCCTGCGCTGCAGGTAAGGTAAACGACCAGGTTGTTCTTGACCTCTCTGAGGAGGAGGACAAGGCCGGGCAGGCTGATGTACCGGTTGCAATCCTACCAAGGACACGTGAGATCACACTCCTCCAGAGCGATGGAAACCTGTCAGAGGATGAATTTGAAAGGGCCCTTGACCTGGCAGTGGATGGTTGCCTCAGAATACATGAGGTTCAGAAAGAGGCCCTCAGAAAGAGGTATGGTGAATAAAATGGATATAATACCTGAAATTACAAGAAAAAGCATAACAGACCTTATAAATAACAAGGAGCGAATTGACGGAAGGTCACTCCATGAGTTCAGGGACATATCCATTGAAACAGGGGTGATATCCAAGGCTGAGGGTTCCTCACGGGTCAAACTCGGCAATACACAGATAATAGTTGGTGTAAAGCCACAGATAGGCGAGCCATTCCCGGACACCCCTGAGATGGGGGTGATACTCACAAACTCCGAACTTCTACCAATGGCATCACCAACCTTTGAGCCAGGACCCCCCGATGAGCGTTCGGTTGAACTCTCAAGGGTTGTTGACCGCTGCATAAGGGAGAGTCAGATGATAGACCTTGAAAAGCTCTGCATAATAGAGGGCAGCAAGGTCTGGATGCTCTTCCTGGACCTCCACATAATCGACTACGACGGCAACCTCTTTGATGCAGCGGTACTTGCCACTGTGGCAGCGCTCCTCGATACAAGGATCCCTGCTGCTGAGGTTAAGGATGGTGAGGTCCTGGTTGACAGGGAAAACATGCAGCCACTCCCCATCAACAGAAAGGCCCTCATGTGCACCTTTGCAAAGATTGGTGATGAGATAATCCTTGACCCCTCCCTGGAGGAGGAGGACATACTCACCGCCAGGCTGTCCATAGGGGTGACAGAGGATGGCTCAATATGCGCCATGCAGAAGGGTGGTGAGGGTGCCCTCACAAGGGATGATGTCCTGAGGGCAGTTTCCATTGCAAGGGAGAAGGTGCCCCAGCTCATTGAGTACCTTGATAAGTCAATGGCACCCTGAATCACTTGTAGGAATCAGTGACCACCATATTTCAGTGGCTATCCTATCATAGTTGAGGGGAATCAGAGACCATTATGGTTCGGTGACTCCCCAAATCTTAAATAGTCGCCTTACAATATCTATAACATCATATTTACTGGAGTGATAAAATGGCAAGAACAAAGAAAGTTGGTATTACAGGACGTTTCGGTCCACGTTACGGTCGTAAAGCTAAAAGAGCTGTTAAGAAGATTGAAGAAGAGATGAAGAGGAAGCACGTATGCCCCAGCTGTGACAGGCCAGGTGTTAAAAGGGAGAGCAGGGGCATATGGAAGTGCAGAAAGTGTGGCGCTGTATTCACAGGCGGCGCGTACCTGCCTGTAACCCCGATGGGTAAAACAGCGGCCCGTAACATCAAGAGGATAGTTGGAGGTAAGTAGATTGTACCGCTGCGCCCAGTGCGGAACCCTTATCGACCCCAAGAAGTACATGGAGAATAAGTGCCCCAGGTGCAGGTACAGGATCCTCTTCAAGGAGGTGCCTCCTGTTAAGAGGACCATAAGGGCACGGTAGGATGCTTCTTACAACATCCAGGAAGCCTTCCCAGCGAACAAGATCGTTTTCCCAGAGGCTCTCCAGGATAATGGGCTGGAGGTATGTTAACAGGGGTAAGATGAGTATCAGGGACGTGCTCATCCAGGCAGCCGGACCCGTGGCTCTTGTATCTGAAAGACATGGAAACCCCTCCAGGATAACTTTCCTTGGTGATAGGGGGGGCGAGATGGGTTACATCCTATTTAACCCATCCTTTGACATCAGGGGACCGGAGAGGGATTCACCCGCTGCAGGGACAAGGTCATGCCCCCCTGAGCTTAAAGGCATCTGCAGGCTCATGGGCCTTGAAGTTGATCCTGAGGCATCCGGGAGTGTCTGGGAGCTCAGGGAGGGTGATGATTACCCCTGGGTTATGGAGCTTCTTGATGCCACTGGCCAACCTGCAGGGTTCAAACTGCTGATAAGGGACTTTAAGGCCGGTGATTGATGTGGGTCTTAGGAGAATTCAGGGATTCATAGACATATCCACAGGAAACCCTGAATCCGCTTCAGTGGTTTACAGGGCAGTTAAGCCGGAGTTCATGGATTCACCATCCAGGAGGTCTTCAGTTTCAATGAACCTTGAGGATGACAGGATAACCATAAAAATCAGTGCCCGGGACCCGGCATCATTCAGGGCAGCCCTAAATTCATCCCTCCGCTGGGTGAGGCTCTCAATGGATATGATGAAGCTTGTTCCTCCCAATCAACAGGATTCGTGATTGAATTAATGAAAGGTGATAGTATGGAACTTCCACAGAATGTACAGCACCAGCTGGCCCAGTTCCAGCAGCTGCAGCAGCAGGCACAGGCAATATCTGTGCAGAAACAGACGGTTGAAATGCAGATTAATGAAACACAGAAGGCCCTTGATGAACTCTCAAAGGCTGCAGATGACGCTGAGGTATTCAAGAGTTCAGGAAACATCCTTATAAAGGTAGATAAGGGTGAAATCACAGCTGAACTTGAGGAGAAACTTGAAACTCTCCAGTTAAGGGAGAAAACCATCCAGCGACAGGAAGAACGTGTGATGAAAAAGCTGCAGGAGATGCAGGTTAACATCCAGGAAGCCATGAAGGGCGCCGGGATCAATCCAGGGATGGGTAACTAATTGAGCCTTAAAAAACTCAGTGACGGGGATCTGGATGAGATATCCAGTTTCCTGTATAACACCATTTCTGATTTTATACTTGAGAGGGTCTCAGCAAAGGAGATAGTTGATATTGAGATAACTGTGAGTGCTGAATACACCGACAGGCTGGACATTGATATCACAGTCGAGCTTCATCTCGACGAACTCTCAGATGCTGACCCCCAGATTGTTGATGAGGCAGTGGATGCTGCTTACGAGGCACTGGAATCCTTCCTTGAAGGGTACAGGGAATGATCCAGGCCACACGTTTTTCATGATTATTTAAGCATTTAATTAATACTCAGATTTGAATCATTTAAATATAAGTAATATTTTTTTTTCAAAAAGTATTTATACATCCTCTGCCAACCATCATATGAGCATGAATTCCTCCTAGCTTACCAGAGTAAGCCAGCTCAACAGGGCATCCAGCTACAATCCTTTCGCTCAAAAAAATGTCATCTGATGCCCTGTTCCTCCTCTTTTATTCTGATCAGAATGAGAAGTTAATTTCCTGAGATCCACTCCAGGAGCCTCATAGAATTCCATAAGGGAGTATTCACGTGGTTTAATGGTTTTCTCCATGTGGACTGTGCTGAGTTCGTTCCCGGTGTCCAGGACCACCCTGTAACCCATCGAGAGCCAGAATTCAAGCGCACCCCTCAAATGTTTGTGGGTATGTAGGTACATCATCTGGTACCCCATTCTGGCTGCATGGGCCTCTGCGATACCAACAAGGAGTGATGCAACTCCCCTTCTCCTGTAGTCCTCATGCACGAAGACCCTCCATAGACCCGCTGTCGTCTCTGGATCATAATTGAGGTCCTCAAATTCACGGTCATAGGCGCGGAGTCCCAGGGTCCCGATTACCTTTCCACCCAGAGATGCAGAGATGAAGGTGTTCCCTGGTGGATTGAGATAGTGTTCCCTGAATTCCATGATATCCCTGTGGTACTCGGGTATGTAACCGTAGCCAAATTCCCGCCTGATCATATCAAACAGGAATCTTCTTATGGATTCAATTTCACTTTCTGTTTGGGGAACGGCAACCAGAATAATATCAACCACCATTCAGTATTAATTTTTGAAGATATATAGGGTTTGTAGTAATACATGATTCCATACACATATGTATATGCTGTGAATTCTTATAAGGGCTGATGTTTAATTAATTACCATCATGGAGAACCCCACATGAGCTGTTACATCTACTGGAATAAGATAAGGAGGATCGCCTCGAGACTTGAGGGGATGGACCACCACTTCGACAGTATGGACACATCCCTGGTTATACCCCTCCTGGATGAGATCGAGGAGATAGCCCATGATTCATCCATTGACTTCGAATCAGCCAGGCACATACTTGACGATGCTGAGATGAACCATGCACTCAAGGTTATAAGAACTTTCTATGTTAACCTTGGCATGAAACTTGAAATGGAGAAGGCCGGGGAGGTCAAAGATTCAGATTCGCCATGGGAGGCCCTGAAATCATTCTACTTCTACCCAAGGTACCTCCAGCTCCTCAAAAATGAGGCGGCCCTTGGAAGGTTCAGGAGAGGGGAGCGCACTGTATTCATAGGGGGAGGGCCACTACCACTTACAGGGATACTCCTTGAACATATCTATGGTATGAGGGTCCATGTTGTTGAAATTGAACCTGAAATAGCTGATATATCCCGTGGCGTGATAGAGAGTCTTGGACTCAGGGAGGTTGAGGTGATCACGGGGGACGAGACCGCACTTGGGGATCTTGAGTTTGACGTTGTCATGGTGGCCGCCCTTGCAGAACCCAAGAGGAGGGTTTTCAGGAACATACACAGGTACGTGAACCCTGATACGAGGGTTATATACAGGACGTACACGGGAATGAGGGCTATTCTCTATGCCCCTGTTACTGATGAGGATGTGGCGGGGTTCAGAAGGGCGGGGGTTGTACTGCCTTCTGGTAAGGTTAACAATACCTCAGTGCTTGTTTTTAAGTGCCCGTGAACTCACCGCTGGACTGGATCACAAACATCTGAACTTTTTCAGGATCACCCCTCTTTTATTACTATTCCAGCGGTCCAGACCCGATAGTTATTATGAATATTAAAATAGAAAATATTAAATATGGATGGTTTAAAATTTAAACTATAACACCATTATGGTGTTTGATAATAAATTTTCCCTCCAGCAATCAGTTCATGGGGTCTCCCCATGAATCCCCTCTTTTTTAATGGAGATTTAGTATTACGTTTCACCCTTTATCAGACCCGAAAGTATTAACAAAATCATTATATATGTTATTACTCCAACTCCATTCTGTAAATTTAAAACATTACAGAACTTAAGGGAGGTGAAAAGGTTATGAGAAGACAGCATTTCATGGTTTTCATGGTTCTTCTCTTTGCTGTAGCACTGACAGGTTCAGTGAGTGCAGCGGACACAGAATGTGAGGTGGGAGTGGACGTCAAATACGAATTTGCAGACGACAACCCCCGCATCAACCCCGACATAAACTGTATCACCGATGCAAACGGATCAAAGATCAACTTCACAAAGACCTTTGACCCGGCAGCCAACAAGACAAAGATCATCTTCAATTACCAGAATGTCACAAACACCACAAAATTCAGGATAA
This sequence comes from Methanothermobacter sp. K4, assembly GCF_022014235.1. Classification (NCBI taxonomy): domain Archaea; kingdom Methanobacteriati; phylum Methanobacteriota; class Methanobacteria; order Methanobacteriales; family Methanobacteriaceae; genus Methanothermobacter; species Methanothermobacter sp. K4. The sequence goes on along the minus strand of NZ_JAKLTD010000002.1, from coordinate 323,824 downwards.
AGGTTACAGCACCGGGTTACAGGGACCTTGTACATGAATTCACCCTATCAACCAACCCGCTGAACCCACTTGATAACAGATACTACGCACTGCTCTCACTCAAAATGAACGCCACAGACGCCTACAAACTCGGAAGGGAGATAACAAAGAAGGCCGACCAGATCCTGAACTTCTCGAAAGGAAACGTGCTCGTAGTAACAACCGCCGGTATTGTCAAGTACAGGAACGATACCACAGAGGATGTCATTGAGGGGATACTCAACCAGGCAGGTGGCCGTGTAACCTATGGTAAGGGTAACCTGCTTGTAATAAGGAAGTCCCCGGTTGACCCACTGGACACGTTCTTCATACTACAGAGGGGCAGCACACTGGTTGGTGTTTACTTCAAGAATGCAAGCACATCACCGGTTGTAATCAAAACAGTCAACGGAAAACCAGTTTACACAGTTGACCTGCTGAAGAACATGACAGAGGCAAACTGGAACCTTCTTGCAAGTAAATACGGTAACTACGCGTTTCCTGTTGCAAGCCTTGCAAATGCATGGATGCAGGGTGCACCAGCGGATCTTCTGAGGGCCGCTGCATTCCATGGCCACATGTGCCTGGGTACCATCAGCGGTTATGCCATGAGCCTCACTCTCCTCAAGTACTACCCACCTGTCATGGACTTCACCAATCCGGGCTCACCCGGTGAGATAACGAGCTACGTGACAGTGGGCGTGCCAGGGGACTCAGATGATGATTCACTGCTCATGTTCCTTGACACAACGCCAGGTAAGGGAGGATCCTATGCTGGATTCAACACCACGGCCACAGGTGCTGACACAAACCTCGCAGGCTTCATAAGATGGAACCTCAACACCCTAAAGGGTGACCTCATAGTGATGAAGTTTGACAAGGAGGCACTCAGAAAACAGTTCCAGCAGCAGACAGGCAAAAAAACAGAACTTGAATTCAACGCATGGCTCATATCCAGATTGAAACAGGATCCAACATCCATTGTAACGATAGTGAGGGAGCTTAAGAACCTCAATGTGACCCACTACTACTATCTCCTGGGAAGCGAAAGCGGTGCAAATGCCACCGATAAGGTCAACAACATAACATACCAGATTCCACCACAGATTGCCCATGGACTTGACATGGCCTACATAGACAGCCTTGGACTTCCAAATGCGACCCGTGAAAACAACACCTTCACATGGGGTAACCTGACATACGAGCAGATCAGGAAGATCGGTGCTGACGCAGCAAACCTTGCAAAACAGTTATTCCTCACAGAGAAGGGCATAAATCTTGAAAAGGACGACAGGGACCTTGTGGTGCTTACATCTGCCGGCTACTCAAGGGTTAACGGTCAGGATATGAGTGCTGCCTGGGACGGAGTATTTGATGTTCTTGGTTCAAGGCTCAGCAGGGCAACACTCCTACCGATCCACAGGCCACTATGGAAACCACTCTGGTTCACATTTGTCCTCAGGGGCTACGATGGAGTGACAATGAACGCGGTCTACATTTACTATGACCCAACAACCGGTCAGTTAATTGCGAGCAATGCATCAGACGGCAAATTTGTGAATGACATCGGCCCAAGAACCCTCAACAGCACACAGCTCAGCAGCAAGATCTCAAAGGTCTTTGCAAGGGATGGCTGGTTCAACATACAGAGCATAGCAAACGCATGGAGAAACGACCCGCCATACGACCAGGTACTGACATTCCTCTTCCACGACCATGCATGTCCCGGTGTATCACCAGGTTACCTGATAACAGAGTACATCTTCAAGAACTACCCCCTCAGGGAGGATGAGAACTACATCTACCTGGGTAACACCATCTACTGCAAGGACGACGCCATAGTCTACCGCCTTGGAGTCTCACCTGGACAGGGAACCTACTTCAACCTGCGTGTCCCTGGAACAGAGAACGACCCTGAAAATGCTGATGCATACGGCGGCAACATTGAGGGAATCCTTGTGATATGGGACAACAAGAACAAGGTTGGTAAGGCAGTGGTCCTGGACTTTAAATGGCCTACCTTCGATGTGAGCGACTGCGTCACCAGTGATGCAAAGAGGGAAAAACAGATAGCAGGTTTCATAAGCCTCTACAAGGGTGAAACACCAAGTTATCTGATTTCAGGGCCGGTTGTAACCTATGATGCTGAGAGGTACATCACTGAAGGCGAACTTCAGATGATCCTTTCAGGAGCTGGCGGTCAGAACCCCATAGCCTATGTGAAGGGGCTTCCAGCAAACAGGACACTTGAGGACCTTATTCCAGTGAACAATGGCGGAAGTCAGAACGGAAACCAGGGCGGTGTGCCCGGTGGTTCAACCGGTGGGTCCACAGGTGGTTCAACCGGTGGTTTACCCTCAGGTTCCCATGGTACTGGTGGCCATGCAGGTTACTCACCGGGTGTTGAGTACAGTGCTTCACCGGCTGATGTGAGTGCGGCATCTGAGGTTTCAGAGGAACCTTCAACAGAGGGTAAGAGGGCCTATGAGGTTACAAATGCAACCTCTGCTTCTGGCGGCGCTGACTCCTCATGGTACGTTTATGGTATTGTGGGTGTCCTTGTGGCCGCTGGCCTTGTGGCCTTTGGATTCCTCAGGGGTGGAGCAGGAAAATAGGCACCCCAATTATTTATTTTTTTATCCTGAGGATTATTACTTTTTCCCGATTGATATTTAAATTAAATAATATTTCCATGTTAAGTAATAATTTATTTTTAAAGTATCCTGTATAATGTAATAATAATTTATTTTAATGACATAACTCAGAGGGTTTACTGTAAATAAAAAAATAAAAGGAGGTGAAAAGTCATGAGAAAACAGCTAATTACACTGACAGCAGTTATTTTCATGATAATGCTCTGCCAGACAGTGGCAGCTGCGGATAACAGCACTGGAGGAGGTGATTCAGGGGCCCTCACAGTGAACAGCACACAGGAGATCAGGGATCCGGTGGTGCTTGTTATACACTCATCAACCAGTTCCAAGATGACCAATGATGCGGCAAAGAAGGTCATGGACCTTATAAACCCATCACAGCCAGGATACAACCCGCAGAATAAGTCAACATGGACGGTCAGATTTGAGGTGAGGACCACCACACAGATATCAAAGATGAACCCCTCTGAACTTAAAACACTCATCGAGTCTGCGGATATTGTTATTGCAGAGTGGCTCTTTGATTCAGGTAACTTCAGGAATGTTATGAGGGACTACCCTGAAATCGCATCTAACAGACCAAACAAGATATTCCTGGTCCTTGAGAGTGACCCTGACCTCACAAACATGTCACAGATCAACGGTGTGCGTATATTCCAGGGTATAGATGCCTCAGTAATTGGTAACACCGATACAAAGAACACAATCCTCTATGACCTCAAAAACTCCAACGAGGCACGTCTGAAGGCCTATGTTAATACGTACCCACAGCTTGCACCCTGGGTGACCTACGGTCTCTACTATGCAAAGAAGGGAACCGTGAACTATGAAAACCAGTTCAAACTGCTGCTTAAGAACTTCACGGTGATGAATGGGGGAACATGGCCATCCCAATGGGAACCCGCCCCACCGGTAACCATTCCAGCTGAGATGCTCTACCGTGACGGCAGGGTCTTCACGAACCTAGCTGATTACCTTGCAGCATACCCCCTCAACACATCACGACCCACCGTTGGAATAGCAGGCCTTGACAGTGTACTCCTTTCAGGGGACATGGCCCACTTTGACAGCATAATAGCCAGGCTCACAGCCAGCGGAATGAATGTGATACCTGTTGTCGGGGCATACTCAGGTGTTAACGGTACACAGCCACTCAACATCTATTCGGCAATGGTCAAATTCTTCGTCTATGACCCTGCAAACCCATCAAGGACTGTCACAGCATCAGAATATGAGGCAAACCCCTCAGCCTACAGGTACAGGATAGACGCCCTTGTGAGCTTCACAACATTCACACTGGGTTCTGGTTTCGTGAACCAGACCGCAGGTCTACTTGAGAGAATGAATGTGCCTGTATTCAGGGCGATGATATCCACCAAGAGGGAGGAAGGTGAATGGATAATATCAGAGGATGGGCTTCTATGGAGCGACACCTACTACCAGATAGCCATTCCAGAGACCCAGGGTATAATAGAACCCATATTCGTTGCTGCACCAGCAAAGAGTATTGACAGTGTAACAGGGGTTGAAATAGTCGCATACACACCGATAGATGAGCAGATGGACTACCTTGTGCAGCGAATCAGCAACTGGGTCAGACTCAGATACCTGGCAAACTCCCAGAAAAGAATAGCACTCATCTACTACAATTACCCACCGGGTAAGGGTAACATAGGTGCCAGTTACCTTAACGTGCCTGAAACTCTCGTTGAAATACTCAAGACACTCCAGAGCTCAGGGTACACTGTTTCAGGCTTCCCCCAGAGTGCAGACGACCTTGTGAAGCTCCTCACAGAGAGGGGAATAAACGTTGCAACATGGGCACCGGGGGAACTCGAGAAACTTGCAAATAAAACCTCCATCATCCTCTGGGATGCAGAGGAATACTATGCATGGTTCCAGACCCTCAAGCCGGTTGCAAGAAAACAGGTTGTGGAGGGTCCTGTGGGCTACATTGAGGAGATGATCAGACTCGCACTCAGCTACGTTTCCAGTGACACAGCATACACCGCAGCCATGAACACCCTCGATAAATGGTCATCTGAGATGATATCACTTGCAAACACCTACCCTGAGAAGGCACAGCAGGCATCAGTTCTCATAAGAAACATGACAGAAGCGCTGAAAGCAGTCCTCAACAACGCAAGGACAGGTCAGAGCACAGATGCGCCGTGGAACATGTTCTATAACTTCAAAAATGAATTCCAGTCCCTGGCAGTCCCCGGATTCAATGGGTGGGGCGCCCCACCAGGTAATGTTATGACAGTGGAGAGAAACGGGAGAAAATACATCGTCATACCTGGAATAATGTTTGGCAACGTTTTCATTGGTCCCGAACCCCAGAGGGGATGGGAGGCAGACGTTAATAAACTCTACCACAGTACGGTTGTGGCTCCACCACACCAGTACCTTGCATGGTATGCATGGGTTAACACGGTATTCAATGCAGATGCACAGGTTCACATAGGGAGACATGCAACATACGAGTGGCTTCCAAGAAAGCAGGTCGCCCTCAGTAACTTCGACTTCTCACAGATATGTGCCGGTACAAAGCCATCGGTCTACATCTACATCATGGATGGTGTTGGTGAGGGCATACAGTCCAAGAGGAGGGGATATGCAGTCATAGTGGACCACCTCACACCACCATTGAAGACTACACAGCTCTATGGGGACCTCTCAGAACTCAGAGCCCTCATCGACGATTATACAAAAACACCTGACGCAAGCCCCCTCAAACAGGAGTACTTCAATTCAATAAGGAACATGGTCATGAAGCTAAACATAGCAGCAGAGATTGGCATCAGTCCAGATAACTTCACTGCAGAGGACATTGAAAGGGTTGAAGATTACCTTGTGGTGCTCCAGCAGACACTCATGCCTGTGGGTCTTCATACCTTCGGGTTAAGGTGGACCGATGGGGAGATAGCCCTCCTTGCAGCTGCAATGGTATCCTCTGATGGCGGACCATCAAGTCCCTCACTTCAGAGACTCATAGCATCTCTAAGGGGATGGAACTTTGACAACCTCACGGCACTGCAGGCAGAGGAGCTCAACAACATCACAATAAACTGGATACTGCAGGTCATGGGTGGCACACCACCCGCGAACCTCACAAACAACTCACAGGTAATTGAGCTTCTCAACAGGGCACTTGAGTACGCCGCACTGATAAAACAGAGCTTCAGTTCAGAGATGAACTCACTTCTCGATGCACTGAACGGTGGATTTATAACACCAAGACCAGGAAATGACCCTGTAAGGAACCCCTCAGCGCTTCCAACAGGCAGCAACTTCTATGCGGTATCAGAGAACCTGATGCCAACAAAAACAGCATGGAATCTGGGTAAACGCCTGGCTGACATGGCACTTGCACAGTTTGACAGGATCCCGGAGAAGGTGGCTGCGGTTGTCTGGTGTGTTGAGACGGTGCGTGACGATGGTACCATGGTCTCATTTGTCCTGAGGCTGATGGGTGTGGAGCCAACATGGTCATCCACAGGGTCAGCTTCGAACCTGAAGGTGACACCACTCTCACAGCTACTTGCAGACCTCAATGCAGTAAGATCCGCATCTGGACTTTCAAACTTCACAGAAAGGCCCAGGGTGGATCCGATTGTAACAACAAGCGGACTCTTCAGGGACCTCTTCCCGAGACTCCTAATCAACATGGACAGGGCATACAGGGTTGCCCTTGCCGCTTCCTACAGTGAGATCGTCGCAGCTTATCCGTCAGTTAAAACATCCCTTGACCATGTGCTGCAGACACTTGTTGATGCCAAGTATACAAACTTCAGGGGCAGCGAGCCTCTGCGCACCAATTACATTGCACTCCACTGGATCAACGATACCCTCAGGTACATGCAGGCGGGTCTTAACGCCACGGATGCAGGTGAAATCGCCATCACAAGGATCTTCGCACCTCCTGTGGGTGATTACGGTGCAGGTGTCAGTAAGGGTACAGAGGTATCATGGACCTGGAATAACAGAAGCGAACTTGCAGACATCTACTTCAACAGGATGAGCCATGCATACAGTGAACGTTCATGGGGCGTTTCAATGCCTGAAACCTTCAAGGAACTCCTCAGGGGTATTCAGACTGCCTATCACAGCAGAAACACCAACCTTTATGGGGTTGTTGATAACGACGACTACTTCGATTACTTCGGCGGCCTCTCAATGGCCATCGAGATGATGAACAATGGAAGGGCCCCGGAACTCTATGTACTGAGATATGCAAACCCTGGAAACCCACGGGTCATGTCACTCAAGCAGTTCATAGCCATCGAGTACAGGACAAGGTACCTGAATCCCGAGTGGATCAGGGCAATCATGAATGAGGGGTATCAGGGTCCAAGGACCATAGCCAAGTACACATCCCACCTGGTAGGATGGGAATACACGGTGCCTGAACTCCTTGACAGTGGTTTCTGGGATGAGTACTATGACGCGGTGGTTGCAGATAAATACAATCTTGGACTGAGGACAGCCTATTCAAGGAATCCCTACGCTGCCATGGACATACTGGCACACTTTGCAGAGATGGCAAACAGGGGCCAGTGGAATGCCAGGAGTGAGCAGCTTGCATTCATTGCAGAGTGCCTTGGAAGTTACGTTGCCGAGAATGGTGTTTCATGTTCAGGATCGGTCTGCGGTGACAGGGAACTGATGAAGTGGCTCAGCCAGTACATGTCCTCTGATGTCAGGAAGAAATTCACTGCAGCGCTCTATGCGGCAACAGGGGCATCTGTATTTGCACCTGAACCATCCGGTGATGTGAATCCAGGTGAGAATCCATCCACAGGGCCCACAACGGGTCCTTCAGGCCCTTCAGCTACAGGCGGCGGATCTGCTGGAAGAACCTCCACTGATGGTTCGTCTGGAAGAACCTCTGCGACTTCCCAGGCAGCTGTTTCAGCATCTTCACAGGATTCAGCCGGTGAAGAGGCTGGTCAGCAGAAATCCTATGAGGTGAAAGAGACTCCTTCAGTGGTCAATCAGAGAACAGAGTTCCCGTTATATGGAGTTGCGGGTATAGCGGCCATACTGATACTTGTGGGTGTGGGCTACTTCCTTGGACCTGGAAGGAGGTAGGCCCACCATAATTTATTTTTAGAAAACATTAAATATCAGATTTACTTTAATTCTAATAAAAATTGTTTGAATGACTTATTACTCACCCTCGCCTAATAGTAATAAGAAATGTGGTATTAAAATACTGCTTTAATCCTGCGAAATAGTAATAATTTAATTTATATAGTAATTATTATAAAGTTGAAAAGAGAAGGTGTGGAACATGGACATGGCAAACCTACTGTGGCAGGCTGGAATCCTATCGGTTTTACTGATATTCGGAGTGAAAATTGGACTGGCAATGGGTTTTGCAGGGCTATCAAGGAAGATGGCTGCCCTGATAACGGCAGGTTACGGTCTTGGTATATATGGCCTCGCAGCCCTTGCAAACGCCTACATGAACTCGGTTCAGGGCTTCTTCAACACCTACAGTTCACTAATAACAATCATAATGGCATCTGTTCTGATATTTGCAGGTGTACACACCCTCCGGGAGTGGAAGGAACACAGGAGGGATACAGCAAAGACTGCGTGTGTTGCAATGGTGGCACCCTGCCCCTGCTGCTTCGGGGCGGTGATCGTCAGCATAATACTTGTATCACCCATAATCGGTGTATCAGCAGTCACACTCGGCAAATATTCTGGGATAATTCTCGCAGCCTTCATAGCGTTCTTCTATGTCTTCGCCAATGGAGTCGCATCGGCAATCAATAAACCCTACCCTGTTCTGCTGGGCAACTTCATGCTCTTTGCCGGTCTCTACTTCCTGACAGCTGCCATTGTGCTTCCAAATGTGAACAGCGCCATGAGCATGAAGATGACGCCACTGACGGTTCCAGGCATAAACACAATATTATATGTTGTGCTGGGGACACTGGCGCTCATGGGACTTGGAATTTACCTTAACAAGAGAAAAAGCACTTTCATAGAATAAGGAGAGGTGATATGATATGGTTGCAGTACCCGGCAGTGAAATACTGAGCGGCGCACTACACGTTGTCTCCCAGAGTCTCCTCATACCTGTTATAGCGGGGCTCCTGTTATTCATGGTCTATGCAATAATAACCCTTGGCGGGCTAATATCAGAGTACTCTGGAAGGATAAGGACTGATATGAAGGAGCTGGAATCAGCCATAAAGTCAATTTCCAATCCAGGCACCCCTGAGAGGATAATTGAGGTTGTAAATTCAATGGAGATACCCCAGAGCCAGAAGGAGGTCCTTATAAATATTGCGGAGACCTCAGAGCTAGGACCCAAATCAAGGGAGGCCCTCGCAAGGAAACTCATAGAGAACGAGGAACTCAGGGCTGCAAAGAGCCTCGAGAAGACGGATATCGTGACAAGGCTCGGCCCAACCCTGGGACTTATGGGGACACTCATACCCATGGGCCCTGGCCTTGCAGCCCTCGGCGCAGGGGATATAAATACACTGGCACAGGCCATCATCATAGCCTTTGACACAACAGTCGTGGGCCTTGCATCAGGGGGTATAGCCTACATAATCTCAAAGGTCAGGCGCAGATGGTATGAGGAGTACCTCTCAAATCTCGAGACCATGGCCGAGGCAGTGCTGGAGGTGATGGATAATGCCGCTCAGACGCCGGCGAAGGCTCCTGTCGGATCAAAATGAAGAGGACCCGATGGCTGGAAGCGCAAACCTGGTTGATGCCATGCTGGTACTGTCCGTTGGTTTCCTTATATTTCTTGTACTCTCCTGGAACATGCAGAACGTCGTATTTGCAGACATGACCCCACAGGAGCGTCAGGAAACCATGGAGGCAATGAAAAGGGCAGTTGAAGTCCAGAAGGGCCAGGAGCTCAACAACACTCCAGAGACCAGTTCAGGGTCTGGCCAGGGATACGTTGAGATGGGAACCGTTTACAGGGACCCCAAGACGGGCAAGCTGATAATGGTTCAGGGATAGCTTATCCATTCCATTTTTAGTTTCCTGAAAACTTCAAATGGTATGGTTCAGTTGCTTACCATTCCCATTTTCTCCCCCCCGCGACCCCACCTCAATATCCCTATACGAGTTCAGTAGCTTACCATTCCCATTTTCTCTGAAAACTTTAAATATTTAAAACCCAAAGTGAGTTCTGGTATTCCACTTCTTCTTAGAGGTATCCATATGATTGAAGTCATACCTGTTATTGATCTCAGGGGTGGTATAGCTGTAGCCGGCAAATCAGGTGAACGTGAAAATTACAGACCCCTCGAGACGGTTTTCTCATCATCCCCTGACCCTGTGAACATAGCACTATCCCTCAGGGCAGCAGGGGCACGGTCAATTTACATAGCCGACCTTGATGCCATTGAGGGCACAGGGTCCAGTCTTGATATCATAGGAAGGATTAACCATGTGCTGCCGGTCACCCTCGACGCAGGGGTCAGGGACAGGGAGACATTCAGATTCATGCTACAGTTTGCATCACGGGTTGTTGCCGCAACAGAGACCCTTGAGAATACAGAGGAACTTGAATACATCCTTAAAACCTACCCTCCCGAGAGGACCGTTGTAAGCGTGGATGTTAAGGATATGAAACTCCACTCAGAAAACATTGAACTTGAACTTGAAGAATTCAGGGACCTTCTCCTTGGCTATGAATCTGAAGTCATACTCCTTGATCTGGGGGCGGTTGGCACATCCTCGGGGTTCAACAGGGAACTCCTTGAACTCTTCAGGCCAGTAATCAGGAGGGTGATACCAGGTGGTGGTGTTCTACCCAATGAGATACCTGAACTTGAGGCAATGGGTGTGAGGAAGGTTCTTGTAGGGAGGGCTCTCCATGAGGGGATGGTGAGGCCCGGGTGAACACAGAAAGGTACCTCCTCATTGGACCTCTCAGCAGGGACCTGATAGTGAGGGGGAACTCGACAGAGTCCAGGGTGGGTGGAGCAGTTTACTACTACTCCAGGCTACTCTCACACCTTGGGGTTGACCACACGGCAGTTGTAACCCTTTCAGAGGCTGACAGGCACCTTCTCAGTGAATTCCCATCCAGGACAAGCATAATACCACTGTACAGGGACTCCACTGTTGAATTTGAGAATATCTATGATAACGGGGATACCTCGAGGAGGGTCCAGAGGTCCAATTTTGCCAGTAACCCCATTGAAATTGAGGATATTGAAACCATTGCAATGGAGGAGTGGACCGCCATCCTTGCAGGGCCTCTTCTGCCCTCGGACATACCCGTGGAGACGCTGGAGTTTCTGGGAAAAAGGCACAGGCTCTACACTGGACTTCAGGGCTACCTGAGATACCCTGCTGGGGGGGTTGTCAGGCTGAAATTCAGGAATGAAATCCCGCGCGTCCTGGAGGCGGGGAGTGGAGTTTTTCTTGACATCAACGAACTTCGAACGGTTTCTGATGACATCAGGGGGGCTCTTGAAATACTCAGTGAACACTGCGGTGAGGTCATAGTAACCTGTGGACCCCGGGGCTCCATGATATCCCATAAAGGATCCCTCATAAGAATATTGGCAGTCACTGCAGAGAGGGAACTTGACCCAACCGGGCTGGGGGATACATACATGGCTGCCTATGTCCATATGAGGAGGATTTATGGTCCTGAGGGCGCCGGAAAATTCGCATCTCTCATGGCCACAAAAAAGCTTGAGGGGGAAATTTAGGGTTAAGAGCCAGATTATATGGGTTCAGATACCGAGAATCAGGGGCAGTATGATGAAAGGAAGAAGCCCCGCTGCAAAGAATAAACCGAGACCTGCAAGCACCTGGTCCCTCTTATCGTCCATCATACCGTTACATATGAGTATCAGTCCTGTAAATCCAAGAAGTGCGGGTACAGCATGTGAGTAGATCACAGACCCTGTGAATGTTCCTGCCACCATTTTTATCACGAAAAACCTGCTGGGTTAGTTATGATTCATCATCCTCTGCTTATGTTATGATTCATCATCTTAAATATTTTCTGGGAGCGGCAAGCCGGACAAGATATTTAACAGTTGGTTTTCAGATATAAATATGCTGTTTATTCTAACAGGAGGAGATTGATCATGCTGCATGGTACAGAAGTACTCAAGAAGGGATTTGCAAAGATGACCAAGGGCGGCGTTATAATGGACGTTGTCAACGCTGAACAGGCTGCAATTGCAGAGGACTCAGGGGCGGTCGCTGTAATGGCCCTTGAGAAGGTACCCGCGGATATAAGGGCCTCTGGTGGAGTTGCAAGGATGGCTGATCCCAACAAGGTCCAGGAGATAATGGAAGCAGTGTCCATACCTGTGATGGCCAAGGTGAGGATAGGACACTTCGTGGAGGCCCAGGTCCTCGAGGCCCTAGGGGTTGATATGATAGATGAGAGTGAGGTTCTAACCCCCGCAGATGAACGCTTCCACATAGACAAGAAGAAGTTCACCGTCCCATTTGTATGTGGTGCAAGAAATCTTGGCGAGGCCCTCAGGAGGATAGACGAGGACGCAGCCATGATAAGGACCAAGGGGGAACCTGGAACTGGTAACATCGTTGAGGCAGTTAGGCACATGAGGATAATGATGAGTGAGATCAGGGAGATCCAGAACAAGGAGGAAGAGGAGCTCTGGGAATTCGCAAGGAAGATTGAGGCTCCACTTGAACTTGTGAGGGAAACAGCCAGGCTTGGAAAGCTCCCTGTGGTTAACTTCGCGGCGGGTGGTGTTGCAACACCGGCAGACGCAGCCCTCATGATGCAGCTTGGTGCCGACGGCGTGTTTGTTGGTTCAGGTATATTCAAGTCAGATAACCCTGAGGGATATGCAAGGGCCATTGTTGAGGCCACAGCCCACTACGACGAACCTGAGGTCATAGCGGAGGTTTCAAGGGGTCTCGGCACAGCCATGAGGGGACTTGAAATCAGTGAGATCCCTGAAGAAGGTAGGATGCAGGATAGGGGATGGTAGTTCCCCCTAATTTACCCTTTTTGATTAAACTGCTCTGTAGGTGATGGTGGTCCTGTAGGTTCCTGGATCCGTGTAGAGTGGTACAGTGAGGTAATAATCTATGGGGATCACTATATTAACGGGACCTGTGTAGGTCCATATCTGGTAATAGGCAGTTGTAAAACTTCTTTTTGGAACGATAATGGGTCCGTAGGGACCATCATATTTTATGCTGTATCCCAGATTTGAAATGGGGATGATGTTTGAGCTGTTGTTCAGGCTTACAAGGTCGCTGTTCGCTCTTACAGAGACCCTCAGAGTCCCCCCCGTTGTTCTTATGGTTACCTTTGTTGCTGTGTAGTATTCCCTTTCTATTCCATCTGGCGCAACAGTTCCAAGGTCGATGCTTGTGGGGTTTACGGACATCTGAACGCCGGTTGCAAGTGGCTCTACAATTGGCTGGTTTCCCGGTGTGATGTTGGCCGTGGTATTGTTCTCAGCGTCTGCAGATGCGCATCCGAGAATGAATAATGACAGTATAAGTGTGATGAGCATTATTTGACCCTTCAAGGACCCCCAACTCCATTATTTACTGATAATGGATATGGTGTTCCTATATTTAAATAGTTAATTAAGAGGAATCAAAAAAATCAGTATTTAATTGTTAAACTTAAGAAGATAGATTGGTAATAAATAAAAATAGAGGTTTAGGATTTAAACTGCTTTTTTACCGCTTTCACCTGTCCTTATCCTCACAACCTCTTCAACCCCTGAGATGAATATCTTCCCGTCGCCTATGTCGCCGGTCTGGGCGCTTTTCACTATGGTGTCAACGACCTTATCGAGGTCCTCATCGTTCACCACAATCTCTATCTTTGTTTTTGGCAGAAGGTCTATCCTGTAGTCTCTTCCACGGTAGCTTTCTGTTATACCGAGCTGTCTTCCACGTCCTTTGACCTCTGTCACAGTCATCCCGTGGCACCCCACCTCTTCGAGGGCATTTTTAACTTCCTCTAGTTTCTCGGGTCTTATGATGGCCACTACTTCTTTCATCCTATCACCCTTAGATCCTGTATCCTGTCTCCTCGTGGAGGTGTGTATCGAGTCCCTCTATTTCCTCCTTCTCAGTTACCCTGAGGCCCACTGTGAGGTCCAGGAGTTTTCCTATTACCAGTGTAACTATGAATGAGTAGACAGCGACAATTACAACTGCTACCACCTGTGCCGTGAGCTGCCCGGGGTTTCCGTAGATGAGGCCTGTTCCCAGTTCATTTATGAAGGGTGCTGCGAAGATACCTGTTGCCACTGATCCCCATATACCTGACATTCCGTGTATTCCGAATACGTCCAGGGCGTCATCGTATCCAATCCTTGGTTTGAGGTATGATATTGCAAGGTATGATAGGGCGCTTGTGACCAGGCCTATGATTATTGCTGCGGGTACTGTCACAAATCCTGCTGCAGGTGTTATTGCCACAAGACCGGCAACTGCACCTGATATGCCGCCGAGCACTGTGGGTTTACCTGTTTTGAGGTAGTCTATTATCACCCATGAGATCATACCTGCGGCTGCGGCCGTGTTGGTAACAAGGAAGGCTGATGCTGCCAGTCCCCCTGCTGTGAGGGCTGAACCTGCGTTGAATCCGAACCAGCCAAACCACAGGAGCGCAGCGCCTATCACTGAGTATCCCAGGTTGTGTGGTAGCAGCCTGGTATCTTTCCTCCTGCCGAGGAGGTAGACAAGTGCAAGTGCAGCCACACCTGAGTTTATGTGGACCACTGTACCCCCTGCAAAGTCAAGGGCACCCAGCTGGGCAAGGAATCCACCACCCCATACCCAGTGGGCCACCGGTACATACACCAGGCTCACCCAGAGTGCAATGAATGCCAGCCATGCTGAGAATTTCATTCTCTCCACTATCGCACCTGATATGAGTGCGACTGTTATTGCAGCGAATGTTAGCTGGAATGCTATGTAAAGGAAGTCTGGTATCGTAGGTGCGAGTTCTGCGAGTTTATCGACACCTATACCGTTCATGAATAGGTTCGCTGGACTCCCTATGAGTCCCATTATATCTGCTCCAAATGCAAACTGATAGCCGTAGAGTACCCATATGAGGCTTGTCACTGCGAAGGCTATCAGTGACAGGAACATCGTATTGAGCACGTTTTCCTTTTTTGTTAAACCCCCATAGAAGAGTGCCACGCTTGGAACCGTCATGAGCATCACGAGGGCTGTTGATATCAGCATCCAGGCCGTGTCACCGGAGTTTAAAACCGCGTCCATCAGAGTCATCCTCCATATTACCTGTTGTTATTATTCTGTTTTTTTACAATCTTATACTTCAATACCGGAAGGCGGAAATCAACTTCCGACACTATCACTTAGATCATGCTCATATATAAAGATTTCGGTTAAAATTTCAGGTAAAGTGGCTGAAACTAAAATAAGTTCAGGCTGGAAGGTACCTTACAGCAAAATTATTAAATAAAGATCAGGGGGGACTGAGTTCCTGGATGAATGGTCACTGGACAGCCTTCCCCCTTTTCCCATCTCAAAAGAGGGTTTTCTGTTACATTTTTCATTATATGGCCTTTTTCCCCCTTTCACCTGTCCTTATCCTCACAACATCAAGTACATCCGTTACGAAGATTTTACCGTCCCCTATATCACCTGTCCTGGCGTTTTCAGTTACCGTTTCAATCACCTTTTCAAGGTCCTCCGAGTCAACCACAACCTCAACCTGAACCTTTGGAATGAGATCCACACAGTAATCCATACCACGGTAACTTTCACGTATACCCATCTGCTGGCCTCTTCCCCTGACATCTGAGACTGTCATCCCGTGAATCCCAACCAGTTCCAGGGCATCCTTCACATCCTCAAGTTTCTCTCTTCTGATAATGGCAGTGATCTTCTTCATTGATCTTCACCTCTAAGTGAAAAGCTTTTATGTATATTCTCTTGTTCATATTTAAATCACTGATTATGTCAGTCTGTAACCGGTTTCCTCATGGAGGTTTATGTCGAGGCCCTGGATCTCATCCTCCCTTTCAACGCGGAGACCTCTCCATTTCTTGAGGAGGCTGGCGAGAATGTATGTAACTGTGAAGGTGTATATGATCACAGTAACAACACCGATAACCTGACTGGTGAGGAGTGCGGTGCTTCCTGTTATGAGACCACCACCAGTGAGGGCGGGGTTAAGTGCAGGTATTGCAAATAGGCCAACGCCTATTGTTCCTATAACACCTGAGACCCCATGAATCCCGAAAACATCCAGGGCGTCATCATAGCCTAGGAGTGGCTTGAGCCATGAGACAGCAAGGTAACAGAGCATGGCTGCCAGAAATCCAATTAAAATCGATGCACCTATATCCACGAATCCAGCTGCAGGGGTTATTGATGCAAGACCTGCAACAGCACCTGAAAGGGCGCCAAGGAGGGTTGGTTTGCCTGTTTTAATTCTGTCCATCAGCATCCATCCAAGCATCCCTGCGGCAGCAGAGGTGTTGGTCACAATCATTGCATCTGTGGCAAGGTTACCTGCTGAAAGGGCTGAACCCGCGTTGAATCCGAACCAGCCAAACCATAGAAGACCGGTGCCTATCACAGAGTAGCCAAGATGGTGTGGCATCAGTTTCTGGTCGTGCCTTGGACCGATGACCAGTGCAAGTGCAAGGGCAGCAATACCGCTTGTGAGGTGCACCACTATTCCACCTGCGAAATCATAGACACCGAGGTTCTGCAGGAATCCACCGCCCCATACCCAGTGGGCCACGGGCACATAAACGAATGTGAACCAGAGGGGAATGAAGATGATCCACGATGAAAAACGGATCCTCTCCACAACAGCACCTGATATCAGCGCAACTGTTATCGCAGCAAACGTCATCTGGAAAATTGCAAAAAGGCCCCCGGGAATTGTGGGAGCATATTCTGACGCTGAGTTAAGTGCTGTAAGGCTTATGCTGCTGATCTGGGTTCCTATTATTCCCGAAATGTCGCCTCCAAAGATGAGGCCATAGCCAAATAAAAACCACAGCAGACTAACCACTCCGAAGGAGACAAATGATAGAAAAATTGTATTGAGGACATTTTCCCTTTTTGTAAGACCTGAATAGAACATTGCAACGCCAGGTATAGTCATCAGAATTACCAGGGCAGTTGATATTAGCATCCAGGCTGTATCACCAGAATTCAACATTCATTATCACACTCCTTTTTTGATATCCATTATAATAAACAAGACTATATAAGGATGCCGGTAACCTCTTTCCGACCTCCATGCCAACATTAAAATATCAGAAAAATGAGAAAAAAGGTAAGAGGTGTTTCATTGAACTCAACAAAAAAGGGAAGGCTCTTTGCAGTTCTCATGATAGCTCTAATTGCGTATGGCTTCTCATCCGCAGTGTGTATCTTCATAAAACCATCCTTTGCAGTTGAATTCCCCACAGACATCCTTCCCTCCGATGAGAAGATAGAAACCATGGGAAACCCTGGTTTCCAGCCAGTAATCCTGAGGAAACACATAATGAACGTCACCAACAACACAACCAATGAAACAGAGGTCACATTCTATACTGATAACAGAACAAACAGGACAGTGCCGGCCAGCAGGGACCAGAACCAGGATCAGTAATCCACCGGCAGATTATGTTCATGAACACTTTTAAACAGCAATTTTTTTAAACTGAAATTTTAGAAATAGATACATATGACCATATTTTAAGGTGATCACGTGCCAGCAAACACTGTGGGAGAAAGAATAAAACAGCTCAGGGATAACCAGAACATGACACTGGATGAACTTGCAGAAAGAAGTGGGGTTAATAGGGAACTCATAGAGAAAATAGAGGAAGGAGACATTCTACCATCACTCACACCCCTCATAAAGATCTCAAGGACACTTGGAGTGAGGCTTGGCACCCTCCTTGATGACAGGGTTCAGGATGAGCCGGTTATAGTTAGAAAGGGGAAAACCCAGAGGGTCATACACTTCTCAGGCTATGAGGGGAGGGCAGATACAAGTAACCTCAACTTCCACTCCCTCGACGCCGGCAAAAGCGACAGGCACATGGAGCCATTCCTAATCGACGTTGAATTACACAGCAATGACTTTGAACTATCATCCCATGAGGGCGAGGAGTTCATATACGTCCTGGAGGGTGAAATAGAGGTCATCTACGGACAGGAGAAGTACAGACTCGGTGAGGGGGACAGCATATACTATGACTCCGTCGTACCCCACCACCTCCACGCAGCAGGGGACAGTGATGCAAGGATACTGGCGGTTGTCTACACACCATTCTAGTGGCTGATAGGATGTTCAGAATCACGGTGACACCACGCTTTGGGGATATAGATGGTCTAAGACACGTTAACAATACTGTCCTGGCGGTCTGGTTCGAGAAGGGCAGAAACCCCATCTTCAGGATGTTCACACCGGACCTTGACCTCAGCTATGAGAAGTGGAAACTCATCCTTGTAAGGACGGAATTCGACTTCCTTGCACAGATGTACTATGGGAGTGACGTGGAGATAAGAAGCTACATAACACACATAGGAAACTCATCCTTCACCATAGGCCACGAGGCATGGCAGGACGGGGAACTAAAGGCAAAGGGGAAGGCTGTCCTGGTCCACTACGATTTCATTGAACAGAAGAAAAAGCCAATACCCCAGGATATAAGGTCACAGCTTGAAGAACACCTTGTGGAAGAGGATTAACATACAAAGGGTGGATTTATGGTTTTCACTGAGGAAACAATAGGGGAATTCTTTGAGAAACAGGTTGAAAGGTACGCGGATAAGGAGTTCATAGTATACCCTGACAGGGATCTCAGGTTCACCTACAGGGAGTTCAATGAGAGGGTCAACCTCCTTGCAAAGGGCCTGTTATCCATCGGGATAGAGAAGGGTGACCATGTGGGTATCTGGGCCACCAACGTACCCGACTGGCTGACATTCCTCTTTGCAACAGCAAAGATAGGGGCGGTTCTTGTAACGGTGAACACTGCCTACAGGAGCCATGAACTTGAATATGTCATGAAACAGTCTGACATGAAGGCAATAGCTATCATAGACGGTTTCAGGGACGTTGACTACGTACAGACACTCTATGAACTGGTACCTGAACTCAAAACCCACGAGAGGGGACATTTGAGGAGTGAAAGGTTCCCTGAACTTAGAAGCGTCATATACATAGGGGCCCAGAAGCACAGGGGGATGTACAACACCAATGAACTGATGCTCCTGGGTAAACATGTCCCTGACAGTGAACTCCGCAGTGTTATGTCAACCCTCAAGAACACAGATGTCATAAACATGCAGTACACCTCAGGAACAACTGGTTTCCCCAAGGGGGTAATGCTCACCCACAGGAACATACTCAACAACGGCTACTACATCGGCGAAAGACAGAAATTCACCGATGAGGACCGTCTTTGTCTACCGGTACCATTATTCCACTGCTTTGGAATAGTCCTGGGCGTGCTGGCTATCCTTACACACGGGGGGACACTTGTCATGATAGAACTCTTTGACCCCCTCCTGGTACTTGCAGCGGTGGAAAAGGAGAGGTGCACCGCACTCTACGGCGTACCGACAATGTTCATAGCAGAGTTCACACACCCCATGTTTGACATGTTTGACCTTTCATCCCTCAGGACAGGAATCATGGCGGGATCACCATGCCCCATAGAGGCAATGAAGCGCGTCATGAATGACATGAACATGAAGGAGATAACCATAGCCTACGGCCTCACCGAGGCGTCCCCTGTCTTCACACAGACAAGTGTGGATGACCCCATCGAGAAGCGGGTCGAAACCGTTGGAACACCCCTACCACACATCGAGGTCAAGATAGTGGACCCTGAAACCGGCGAGGAGCTGGGTCCCGGTGAACCCGGCGAGATATGCTGCAGGGGCTACAACGTCATGAAGGGCTACTACAAGATGCCTGAGATGACAGCTGAGGCCATAGATGAGGATGGGTGGCTCCACAGCGGAGACCTTGCGGTGATGGATGAGGACGGATACTACTCAATCGTTGGAAGAATAAAGGACATGATCATTCGGGGCGGCGAGAACATCTACCCAAGGGAGATCGAGGAATTCCTCCACACAATGCCAGGCATAAAGGACGTGCAGGTTGTGGGGATACCCGATGAGAAGTACGGCGAAATAGTCGGTGCCTTTGTGATCAGGGAGGACGGTGCAGACATACTTGAGGAGGATGTCAGGGACTATGCAATCCAGAGGATAGCAAGGTACAAGGTCCCGAAACATGTTTTCTTTGTTGATGAATTTCCGCTCACCGCAAGCGGGAAGGTCCAGAAGTTCAAACTGAGGGAGCTGGCAGTTGAACTCCTCAAGAAGAGGAAAGAAGGCTCCTGAACCTTATTTTTTTGAGAGATATAATGATAGTTCTGAATCGAAGGAAGAGATCAGTTGATTTTATCCCCGCCGGAAGTCCCAGGGGTGCCCTTAACACCCGCAGAAAACCAGGGTACTGGGGCAAGCTGAAAATCAAAAAAACATCCTCTGGCCCCAGAATAGCAAGGTTCACAGTGGAGAAGGATGAAAGGGAAACACTGAGAAAACCATCAGAGGCCATAAAACTCCTGAGGAAACAGGCCGTGTTTCTAACGGGGCGGGACAGGGAACTTGAAGAACTGCTTGAGAATCACGGTATCAGATACAGGTATGCAAGGGTATGCCAGCACTGCCTCCATGAGGGCTATGTGACCCTTGTGAGCTCAAGGGCATCAACGAAACATGAAGGCCAGATCATATGCTCAAGGTGCGTTGATGAGGTAATAAGAAGGGAGCTCAAACTGGCTGGCATGGATAAGTCAGCATTCAGAAACTTCAGGAGGCTGATCAGAAGAGGTATAAGCCTTGAAAGGGTCCTTGAGATGATGTCACCCAGGTTCGACCCACTGGCGAACCATGAACTGACACTCTATGATATGGTCACAGCCACAGCAGAAAGGACCCCTAAAGTGCCCATTGATAAGCTTAATCTCCCTGAGAGATTCGTCCAAATACTCAGAAGGGAGGGGAACAGGGTGCTGAGGCCAGTGCAGGTCCTCGCAGTTGATGCGGGCCTCCTTGGGGGCGCTAGTCTTATGGTTGTATCTGCAACCGCAAGTGGAAAGACACTTATAGGGGAACTTGCAGGCATCCCCAGGGCAATGAAGGGTGAAAGGTTCATCTACCTCACACCACTCGTTGCCCTTGCAAACCAGAAGTACAGGGACTTTAAGAAGAGATACTCCACACTTGGACTTAAAACAGCCATAAAGGTTGGTATGAGCAGGATAAAGGCAAAGGGTGAGCTGCGGATTCCTGATACAGATGTGGCTGATGCAGATATAATAGTTGGTACCTACGAGGGGATCGACTATATCCTGAGGTCAGGGAGGGCTGGTATCCTCGGTGATGTGGGCGTGGTTGTGGTTGATGAGATACACACCCTTGAGGATGAGGAGAGGGGGGCAAGGCTCAATGGCATGATATGGAGGATAAAAAGGTTATTTCCGGATGCCCAGATCATAGCACTCTCTGCAACAGTTAAAAACTCAGCAGAAATAGCATCAGATTTTGGCCTGAAGCTGGTTGAATACGATAAAAGGCCCGTGCCACTTGAAAGACACCTTATATTCTCAAGGAGCGGTGAGGAAAAGAAGAACATCATACTGAGGCTTGCAGGACGTGAGTTCTCCTCGAAGTCAAGGCAGGGGTTCCAGGGACAGACGATAATATTCACAAACTCCAGGAGGAAAACCAGGCTAATTGCAGAGTACCTTACAAGGAACAGGGTCAGTGCAGCCGCTTACCATGCAGGTTTATCCTACGCTGAGAGGCAGCGAATAGAGAAGGCCTTCGCATCCCAGAAACTCGCAGCGGTTGTCACAACAGCGGCACTTGCCGCTGGAGTGGATTTTCCGGCATCACAGGTTATATTTGAGACGCTGCTCATGGGTAACCGGTGGCTCACCTCAAATGAGTTTTCACAGATGCTCGGACGTGCAGGCAGACCATCCTACCATGACCGGGGTGTTGTATATGTTCTTGCAGAGATTGGCATGGAATTTGATGGTGATTCCGAGGAATCTGTGGCCCTCGAGCTCCTTGAAAGTGGCCCGGATTCTGTTGAAGTTCACTATACAGACGAGAAGATTCTCGAACAGGTACTTGCAGATATAACCTCAGGCGCCTTCAATGGAGACAATGAAAATGAGGAATGGTTTATGGATGCCGGCAAGGCTCTTGATATCCTTGAAGCATATGAGATGATATCGAGGGATAAAATGGTCCCAACTCAATATGGGGTGGCTGTTTCAAGGTCATTCATAGGACCTGAGGAGGCAGAGTACATAAGATCCAGCCTTTCAGGTAGCGTCATTGATACAGTCATTGAACTTGAACCCTTCCAGTCCGCCTATCTCTCCAGCAGGCTCCACAGAAGGCTCAGCCAGGTCCTTGCCACAAATTTCTCAACAAGGCTACTTGCTGACTCAACACTGGATATAATTTCAACCGGAGATAATCTTGTTAAACTGGATACCAGGCTTCAGGAGGCTGTCTTAAATATTCAGATGGATTTCTTGTCGTGTGAATGTAGCGAGAGGCCATTCTGTGGTTGCATTCAGAGAAAACTGTCAGCATACATAATCAATGAGCGGCTGAGGGGGAGGGACCCAGCAGATATAAGCAAACACTTACTCTCAAGGTACCATGTGCAGACATATCCTGGTGACATCTTCAGCTGGCTTGATTCAGTTGTGAGAATGCTTGAGGCTGTGAAGAGGATTGCAGGGGCTTTCAAAAGGAGTGGTACTGTAAGGGAATCAACCAGGCTTATAAGGGGAATTGAGAGGGGTCGACTCTGATTCTTCCACAGGAGGTCTGGATATAAAACATTTATAAGGGACGCTTTAAAGATCAGATGATGGAGGATTCGAGGTCATATGGTGTCCATTTTATCACCTTGAACTCCTCCCTATCAATTGGGGCAGGTCATATCCCGGCATGACCCTGCATATTCAGGAAACCTCAGGACCTCATTCATTTTGCTTCCATACCTGTAGATTGTGATACCCTTGCATCCCAGTTCATATGCTGCCCTGAACACCCTCTCAGCGTCCTGTATGGACGCATCAGGCGGTAGATTAACGGTTTTGGAGACGGCGTTATCCACATGGCGCTGGAAGGCGGCCTGCATCTTAACATGGAAGACGGGGTCGATCTCATGGGCGGTTACAAAGAGTCTCCTGATTTTCTCTGGAACCCCCGGCACCCCCTGCAGACTGCCCCGCGAAATTATCATTTCAACTGCATCCCTTTTCAGCTGCCCCCTGACGATTCTTTCAAACAGGGGATTGGTTTCAGTGAATTTTCTACCCAGAATGTTCCTGGTGAATGAAACCGCAAAGAGGGGTTCTATACCGCTGCTTGTACCCGCTATTATACTGAGGGAACCTGTGGGTGCAATGGTTGTCAGTGTGGCGTTTCTCATCCCCCTGAACCCCATTTCATCCCACCTGCTCCCTGAAAATTCCGGAAACGACCCCCTTTCAGCTGCAAGATTCGCTGATGCCCTCCTCGCTTCACCCTCTATGAAGGACATGACCCGCTCAGCCACCCTGAGGGCCTCCCCTGAATTGTAGGGCACACCCAGTTTTATGAGCATATCCGCAAAGCCCATAACACCAAGGCCGATCTTCCTTGTCCTGAGTGTCATCTCCCTGACCTCCGGGAGAGGATAGCTGTTGACGTCTATGACATTGTCAAGGAAGTGCACCGCCGTATGAACCGTTCTTCTGAGTCTTTCCCAGTTCATACCTGAAGCTGAAACCATTAATGACAGGTTGATTGACCCAAGGTTACATGACTCATAGGGGAGGAGGGGCTGCTCACCGCAGTTGTGGACAATGAACCCGTTGGCGGTGAAGGCATTTACACCTGCAACACTGGCGTCATAGACATCCTCATAACCTTTACCTTTAAGACACAGGAAAGTGGAGAACCCTTTTTCTTCTGAATGGAAACTGTCCCCTGAATCCATAACAAGCAAATCCCCCCTTTCAAGGTCGCCAGCAGCCTTCCATACCGGTTTATCATCCATTACTAGCACCGGGTGATCCTGGGTCAACTTTAAACTGTAACCTTCCCGGGTTCTGAGTTCGAAAACCTCCCTGTACCCTGTTTTAAAGAATCCCGAAATGCAGGGATACTCCAAGCCATTGACAACCGCCATGAATGCTCTGCCCTCCAGTTCATTTACCGGGAGGGGACCCTCCGAGGTCATTATCAGGGTGTCACAGGATATGCACGGGTTGGTTGCCTCTATCCTTCCAAGGGAGGGTGTCGGGTTGTGCTGGTTTATCCTGTCCTCAAATATCATTCCAGGGTCCCCTGACCTCCATGCGGCCTTTACAATCCTCTTGAATATCTCCCTGGATGGTACTGAGTCAACGGTTTCACCGGTCCTCGGGTTTATGAGGTCAACCATTCCATCTTCCATGAAACTGTCAGGGACTGAAACAGAGAGGTTGAAGTTTCTGAGGGGCCCCTCTGATGTCTTGGCGTCTATGAATCTGAATATGTCCGGGTGGCTGACATGAAGCACCCCCATATTGGCCCCCCTTCTCCTTCCACCCTGCTTTATAACCTCAACTGCAACGTCGAATATTCTCATGAATGACACGGGACCTGAAGCCACACCCATTGTTGATGCAACGGTGTCCCCCTGTGGTCTGAGTCTGGAAAATGAGAATCCAACGCCCCCACCTGATTTGTGGATTATTGCCATGTTTCTGAGGGATTCGAATATGCTCTCAATTGAATCATCAACAGGGAGGACGAAACATGCTGAGAGCTGATTTATGGGTGTACCTGCATTCATGAGGGTGGGTGAATTTGGGAGGAACTCAAGATTTCTCATAACCGAATAGAAGAGTTCCTCTGCCCTGTGGCTGCTGGAACCATACATCTCATCTGCAGATGCAACTGCCCGGGCAACCCTCCTGAACATCTCCTCAGGGGTCTCTACAACCTCACCCCTTTCGTTCCTCAGAAGGTACCTCTCCTCAAGTACCCTCAGGGCGGTTTCCGTTAAATTGATCATCATTAGGAATTATGGAGCCATTTATGGTAGCGTCTCCAGGAGCTCCCTAACATCGGATACGACACTCTCAATGGCATCATCGAGTATTCTCTGGCCAAGGACAGGGTCAGGGTTTATACCCTCCCTTTCACAGATTCTCGCGGCCCTGTCAATCCCCTTACTTGCCTCTCTGGCCTCTCTGAGGCCTATCATTCCTATTTCAGGATACAGTTCTGGTCTGCATTCCCCGAGTCTCGTGAGGTCCGCCATACCCAGTATGATTCCAGCGGAAAGTTCACCGCTTCCTGCATGGGGACCCTCGATCTCAATGATCCTGTTATTCCAGATTATCTCCATGTCAAGTTCATCCATGAGATCCTCAATGCAGTCCTCAAGCCGGTTTCCCCCGTGACCATTTACGATAACAGCCGCGTCGATGTTCAGGCGTTTCCTGGCCTTTCTAAGGACTGGTTTCAGATCTTTTTCCAGAAGTTCATCCCTGTCAATGTGGATGCCGTGTTTAACGTATGGAAATTCGGTTGCACTGTAAATTATCCCCAGAAACTTTGCCCCTGTTCTGAGGGAGGCCTCCAGGGCCACATAGGATGCTATCTTGGCATCTGTGTCTATTGGGAGGGCCGGGCCATGGTTCTCAAGGTGTGATCCCAGTGCTATTATCCCCACCCTGTGTACATCCTCTGAGATTATGTTACCGGCATCAAGGTTGAGTTCAACCATCCTTCACACCTCGAGGTCCCATATTGCATCTCCAATGTGGTGGATGGTTTTTATGGCCTTTCCAGAGTCATTTTTTATCATTTCAGGTCCGCTTATGAGGCTTATTCCCACTGCAAGGGGTTTGCGGTGTTTTTCGTCCACCACGATGACGATGTCGTCTCTCTCAATTTCAGGGTCCGCATCAACTATACCTGGACTCATCACATCGGCCCCATTTGCAAGGAACCTCACGGCCCCCATATCAACCACCACATAACCCTTTTCTATGTCCTTCATATGGATGGCTCCCCTCAGGGTGGGAACGACCCTTTCATCCATGAACATGAGGAGCGGCTCTCCATTGACGAGGATTATGTGGTTTTCATCTGTCTCTATTATTTCAACCGTGGCCTTTCTGGGTATGAGCGGGGAGAATTCCCCTATCTGGTCAAGAATCTCCTTCAACTTCTTTTTCTTTATATGGTACCTCTTTTTGATCTTCACATTCACACCCTGGAATTTTCATGAGAACCTCACATAACTATATGGTTTAATCCATTAAACCAGTTTACCATCTAATCTGCAATCACCTTTATTTAAAGAGTAAGATTTATGCCATTATCGTTGTGAGAAAACTTATATACTAGTAAAATAGAAAACTGGAGTATCTGACTGGAAGATTCTGCCTTGTTAGTTAGATTTAAATATAATCTGACCATATTTTAATCTAGGATAGGTGATAGATGTGAGTTCACAGAGAGTTAACGTACAGAGACCACTTGATGCTTTGGGTAATTCACTGAATTCCCCTGTGATCATCAAACTTAAGGGTGACAGGGAATTCAGGGGAGTTTTAAAAAGCTTTGATCTCCATATGAACCTCGTGCTGAATGATGCAGAGGAACTGGAGGACGGGGAGGTCACAAGGAGACTTGGAACCGTCCTTATACGTGGAGATAACATAGTCTACATATCCCCATAGGTGATCCGGGAATACAGCTTTGATTTATATATGGATAAGGGAAGCATATATTTAAATTAACAAGTTTTAACTGATTTTCAGGAGGATTAGAACATGAAAGGTACTCCATCATTTGGTAAGCGTAACAAGAATCTCCATATAAGGTGCAGGCGCTGCGGTAAGAACTCATACCATGTGCGTAAGAAGGTATGTGCAGCATGCGGCTTCGGAAAATCACGCCGTATAAGGCGCTACAGCTGGCAGAACAAAAAAATTACAGGCCAAAGGTTGAAATAAATGGATAACAAGGGCCCTGTTGATGTGCGGATAATTGTTGAGGGAGCCTCTGACGTTGAGAGTGTCTCAAGGGCACTTCAGAGGGTATCCCTCGGCGCCAAATACCATATAACCATATCCTCCATAGTGCCAACAACAAGCCTTGAAATCGCCATGAGGGCTGTTGAGGGGGCTGATATTGTCCTCATAGCCACTGACGTTGACCAGACAGGGCGTGAACTGGCTGATAAATTCCGTGAAGCCCTTAAGGGTCATGTGGGGCACATTGAGAGAATGAAACTACCCTACGGTCATGACGTCGAGTACCTCGACCCTGACCTCATAAGGGAGGAAATAGAAAACGCCATCATAAGGGCCGGACTCCAGACACTCTCCAGTGTTAAAAATCTGAGAAACATGAAGGAAAGCCTTGAAGAGTGTCAGGAGAGGCTTAATGAACTGATAGCCGAAAACAGTACCCTCAGGGATGAAAATATTAAACTCCTCGCTGAAGTTGAGGATGGTGAGAGGGAAGCAGAATCCCTCAAAGGGGAGATAAGGGGCCTTGAGGAGAAATTAAAGGTCCTTGAAGAGGATTATTCCCGGCTCAAAACTCGTTTTTCTGAACTTGAAGATAAGGAACTACTTGAAACCTTCTCAATAGGGGAACTCTGGAGCGAAACCTTTGGAGAGGAACCAGATGACCCTGAGAAGATTTATTTTGTAACTGATCACATCAAACCTGAAGGCATAATCCTTGGCCAGGGCTTCATCGCGGCACCATCAAGGGAGGATGCTGTTGAGTGGCTTAGAATAGTTAAATCGGCCCTGGTGTTCACTGAAACCGATGATGAATCATCCTAGACCCGGGAATTTAAAACCTTCTTGTTGGGAGAATCTGAAGTGAGAGACAAATGTGGTATTGTAGGGATTTACTCACAGGATAAAAACATCAGCGTGGCCTCCCAGATCTACTATGCACTCTATGCCCTCCAGCACAGGGGACAGGAATCTGCAGGGATCTCAACATTCAACGGAAGCAACATGCTGACCCACAGGGGCATGGGACTTGTCTGTGACGTATTCAACCCTGAGAAACTGGATGAACTCAGTGGAAGTGTCGGTATAGGCCATGTTCGTTACTCAACCACAGGAGAATCCAGGATTGAGAATTCCCAGCCATTCTGGAGTGAATTCCAGGGAGGTAAAATCGCCATAGCCCACAACGGTGACATAATAAATTCAATGGAACTGCGGGATGAACTGGAAGATGAGGGCCACTCATTCATATCAACCACGGATTCGGAGGTTATATGCCACCTTCTTAGCAGGGAATATGAAAAAAAACCCAACATGATAGGCGCAATAAAGAGGGTTTCAGAGCAGCTTGTCGGGTCCTACTCCCTTGTTGTCCTCTTCAATGGGGACCTCTATGTCATAAGGGACCCTGTTGGTATAAAGCCCCTTGCATTTGCAAGGAAGGGAAACACCCAGATGGTTGCCTCTGAAACCGTGGCCTTTGATGTTATAGGGGCCGAGCATGTGAGGGATGTTCAGCCAGGAGAGATACTGCACCTTAACAGGGGCAAGTCCTACTGGGTTGCCAACGCCCCCAACACCCGGAGGGCCCACTGCATGTTTGAGTATGTCTACTTTGCAAGGCCTGACAGTGTCATAGACGGTCGCAACGTCTACAGGGTCAGGCTCAGTATAGGGGAGGCCCTATACCGTGAACACCCCGCCGATGCGGATGTGGTTGTACCGGTACCTGACTCCTCCATCCCGGCTGCCATAGGATACTCCCGTGCATCAGGGATACCCTACGGTGAGGGGCTCATAAAGAACAGGTACGTTGGCCGCACATTCATAATGCCCACACAGGAGGAACGTGAAACAGCGGTTAAACTCAAGATGAACCCCATAAGGTCAGAACTTGAGGGTAAGAGGATAGTGCTCATCGATGACAGCATAGTGAGGGGCACGACCTCCAGGGCACTCATTGACATAATCAGGGATGCGGGGGCAGAGGAGATACACCTGCGTATAGGATGCCCCCCCATAAAGTCGCCCTGCTACTATGGTATAGCAATGGCAACCCGGAAGGAGCTTATAGCATCAAGCAGGGATGTTGAGGAGATAAGAAAGATAATAGGGGTTGACTCTCTGGGTTATCTGAGTATCGAGTCACTCGTTGAATCCATAGGTATCAAGAAGGGTTTCCTCTGCACAGGGTGCCTGGACGGGGACTACCCGACACCTCTTCCCTCAGATATAGAGGAATATGAGGCACTGAGGTCCTGCCTCTAGTTCCGGTATAAAAAAATTTTTAATGTGAGCGGAATGTCTGATTTCACTGTTTCTTGTTTCAATAAATTTTTCAACGTGATTTAAATGCCGGAGCTCCTATCACCAGCAGGTGACTTTCCATCACTGATGGCAGCCCTTAAGTCAGGTGCTGATGCGGTTTACGTGGGCCTTGAGGGCTGTAACATGAGGGCAAGGGCAGGTAACTTTGGCATCAGTGAAATCGCTGAGGCAGCGGAGATAGCCCACAGTTACGATGCAGGACTCTATGTATGCACAAACACGGCCCTCAGGGACTCTAATATTGAGAGACTCGGAAAATTATTTCCTGAGATTTACTCTGCAGGTGCTGATGCGGTGATAGCCTCTGACCTTGCAGCTGTGGAACTTGCATCTGAATGCGGCCTGGAAGTCCATGTCAGTGTACAGGCGAATGTTACAAATACGAGGACGCTCAGGATACTGGGGGATATGGGTGCCACGAGGGCCATACTATCCAGGGAGCTTTCCCTTCGTGAAATCGCCAGTATTGCAGCAGATTCCCCCATTGAAATCGAGGTTTTTGTACATGGGGCCCTCTGCACAGCAATATCTGGTAGATGCTACCTCAGCTCGTACCTTTATGGTAGAAGCGCCAACTGTGGGGACTGCCTTCAGCCCTGCAGGAAGAGGTGGAGGCTGGTATCTGAGGATGGAGACTTCGACCTTGAGGTGACCCGTGGGGGTGATATAAGGAGTTACATCCTGAGTCCAAGGGACCTCTGTATGGTTGAACATATACCTGAACTCCTGGATGCCGGTGTCGACTCCCTCAAGATAGAGGGCCGTGGGAGGGCAGCGGATTACGTTGCAACCGTCACCTCAGTATACCGGGAGGCCATTGACACCTACCTTTCAGGTGAGTGGAGTTTTGATCCCAGGTGGCTTGAGAGACTTGAGGGTGTATTTAACAGGGGCTTTGGCACAGGCTTGTACTTCTCTGAGCCAGACACAGGTAGTGTCGGTAACATATCCCGTTATGTGAAGCAGGATGTGGGGGAGGTTGTTAACTACTACAGGAAGGCGGGGGCCGCTGAAGTTAGGCTGTGGAGGCCACTTGAGGTTGGGGATGAGGTCATAATACAGGGCAGAACAACTGGGGCCCTCATCCAGCGTGTTGAATCCCTTCAGGTTGATGGGGATCCTGTGGAAAGGGTTGAATCTGGCAGGGCTGGTCTACTCGTGGAGGACAGGGTCCGCCCCGGGGACCTCGTATACCGCAGGGTTAGAAGGGATTGAGGTTATTAGTACTTAGAATCATTTATCTGATGTGCGTGACTGTGGTTGGTAATTCTGGCGCGCGTTCCACTGCATTAAATGTCTTTGATGTACTCCTCTAACTGGAAGGGGGTCATGGCTCTATGTATTCTGTTATGTCCAGGGTATCCATAGGTAACTGTTATTTTTAAAAGTGATGCTCCACATATTAAAGAGGGGTGAGTTAATGATAAAGGTAAAGGATGCCATGCAGACCGATGTCATAACAGTTAAGAGGAACAGTAAGATACATGATGCTGCAAGGGTACTGAGGGAGAACAGGATCAGCGGAGCCCCGGTTGTTGATGATGATGGTAAACTTGTGGGTGTTATCAGTGAGGGTGATATAATGAGGCTGATTGAGGTCCATTCACCCAGCCTGAACCTCCTCATGCCATCCCCCCTGGACCTGCTTGAGCTTCCACTTCGGATGAAACATGAATACGATGAGATAGCAAAGGGCATCAGGAAGGCGGCCATGATGCTGGTTGAGGAGATAATGAGTGATAGGGTTGTAACGGTGCACCCTGATGCATCCATCTCTGATGCCGCGGAGCTCATGGACCGGCATGATATCAAGAGGCTTCCTGTGGTTGAAGATGGTGAGCTTGTGGGTATCATAACAAGGGGCGATATAATCGGCGCATTTGTTAAGTGATCAGCGTCTGAACCGGTGTTTCAATGAAGCGGATAGCGATCTATGGCAAGGGTGGTATAGGGAAGTCCACGATTGTATCGAACATGGCGGCTGCCTATTCCTCAGAGCACAGGGTACTCGTTATAGGCTGTGATCCAAAGGCGGATACCACCAGGACACTCTACGGTGAAAGGCTCCCTGCGGTACTTGATATCCTCAGGGATAACCGTAAACCTGACGCCTCTGAGGTTATCCATGAGGGTTTTGGTGGTGTTAGGTGTGTGGAGTCAGGGGGCCCTGAACCTGGAGTTGGATGCGCCGGGAGGGGTGTGATCGTTGCAATGAACCTCCTTGAAAAACTTGGAGTCTTTAAGGAGGAGATTGATGTGGTCATATACGATGTCCTCGGTGACGTGGTCTGCGGGGGATTCGCGGTGCCACTCCGTGAGGAATTTGCAGATGAGGTCTACATAGTAACCTCCGGAGAGTACATGTCCCTTTACGCTGCAAACAATATTGCAAGGGGTATAAAGAAACTGAAGGGTAAACTTGGCGGTGTCATCTGTAACTGTCGCGGCATCAGAAATGAGGTTGACATTGTATCTGAATTCGCCTCAAGGATAGGCACACGTGTTATTGGTGTGGTTCCAAGAAGCCCCCTTGTCCAGGAGAGTGAAATTGAGGCAAAGACCGTGATTGAAAGGTTCCCTGAATCTGAACAGGCAGAGGTTTACAGGAAACTGGCAGATGATGTTTACCTTAATACTGAATTCACGGTACCTGAACCCATGGACCCTGAGGAGTTTGAGGAGTTCTTCAGAAAGTTCAAAGGAGGAGATGACTGATATGGAGAGGTATGTGCAGCTTGGGCTCTTCCACCTTCTGGTGGGTGCTGTGATAGTCCTAATGGCGGTCTGGGCACTTTACCCTGCAAGCACCCTTGGATCTGAACCCGGGTGGCATGCGGCCCTGAAAATCATATTTGGCGCCCTTATGCTCGGGGCGGGGCTGAAGCTCTTGAGGTCCTAGATTTCATCCCATTTTTTCAGGTCAGCATGCAGGTCCCTGAAAGCCCTTTCAACGGCCCTTTCAGCGTCATCTCTGGTTTTGAAGTGGTGGAGGTGTGACATGCATCTGCAGTCAGAGCATCCGAAACCCCTCACGGAGAGGTCTCCCTCAAGTTTTTCTGAAACTGCACATTCAAGCCTCCTCTTATCGGTGGAATAGAAAACCGCCACAACCTCTGTATCACTCAGGAGGTGGTCTATGTGCCACCTCATTTTTTTCTCAGACCTCAGATGTCTTCTTATTCTGGCATCAAGTGAACCAAAACCTGAGCCCACGTAGACGTAGTAACCTGGAGGAAACCTTATCATCCCGAGGCTTCCAATTCTGGTTTCAGTTCCACCGCACCTTATGATAAGACAGTAGGTACCTTTCATGCTGATTCCATAATAATTTTAGTATTTATTTTATCAATCAACGGCACTCATCATAAGATCCAGTAATAAATCCATCTGTTATTATCATTGCAAGAAATTTTTAGTAAAATTTATATTTTTTCATAATTTAATTATATTCTGGTTTCTGCAGGGCACCCAGGTATTGGGGGTGATACCATGGCAGTGGCAAAATGGTTGCTTTACATGATTGGTATAATACTTGTACTCATGGGTATACTGGGTTACCTTGGGATTCCGTACCCGGCTCTCAGGGACCCGGTATGGCACGCTGCCCTTAAAATTATCGTCGGGCTTGTAGCCCTATGGGGAGGTACCAAGGCAGAGTAGTGAATTTTGCCAGTCGAACTTTTTTTGCGGGGCCCTGCAGGGACCTCAAGTTCACATGGTGGTGGAATGGCTGAGGTCAGGTATACTCTGAGGGCGAGGGGTCACCCCAACGTTACCGCAGAGCACAGAACAACATTTGAGGTCACAGTCGACCCTGAAATAGGCGAAACCGCAGACTGTATAATAGGTGTTTCATCATCTGATTCTGTTTCAACAATCCCTGATGAGGTGAGGAATGCCATAAGGATGGAATCATCACGTGTGAGGGTCGTTCTGCGCACTGAAAATGGTTTTGATGAGATAAGTGGTTACGGGCACCCTGACCTCACGCTGGATCACCCAGCAGATATCGTGTGCCGTAGGAGCAATTATATCTGTGGCAGAACACTCATGATAGGGGCTGATAAGGCGGCATGTGACCTTGACAGAAGGCTCGTGAAGGATCTAATGGAGGGTAAGGAGCTCACTGTCGAAATAATAGTTGAATACGGGGATTCTGATTAGTTTTTCACATGATTGTCAGTCTCCAATGATAATAAGTTAATTACAATTCAGATGGAATTTTAGAGTGTAAATCATGAAATAGGAGTGCAGGGGACGGGATTCGAACCCGCGAAGGGACTCCCCCACTAGGCCCTCAACCTAGCGCCTTTGACCGCTCGACCACCCCTGCATGGGAAAAATCAGTGCTTAACGGGGAGTGGAACAAAGTATCTATGTTTTACTATTTAAACTTTGCGGTTACTGATGGAGGGCAGCTGATTCCAGAGGAAAAAGGTGATCATTCTTTAAGGATGCGACGAAAAAAAAGAAATCATCTGTAAATGCAGCTTCAGAATCAATGGAGGTGATTATTTTTGTCATGTCTTAGGGAGACGGCTGATGCTCTCCTGGTGGATATTGAGGTATCACCTGCTTCAGGTAGATTTGAGATCACATCCTACAATGAGTGGAGGAATAGAATTGAGGTTAAGATCAGGGCACCCCCAGAGAAGGGACGGGCCAACAGGGAGATAATAAGGGAGTTTTCAGCTACCTTTAACACGAAGGCAGATATAGTATCTGGTCATAAAAGCCGGCATAAAACATTGAAACTATATGGGATTGATGCTGATACATTCAGGGATCTCCTGGAGGAAAAATTTGGACTTATGCTTCCACCATAACTAAATGTATAGAAAACCTAAATCTGTATTAATACTTTCAGTGGAGTAAAGATATTAACCTTACAGAAAACTTTATTAGTTGTCATTAAGAAAGAGATGAAGTGGAGGTTAGAAATGATTTCTACAGTCACAACGACAACAACCACCACCGTAACCACTGCTGATGTAATGACATACAGCATAATAGCAGTTATTGCACTGATCGGTTTCCTGGCTCTGAAGGAGGTTCTCAGTTCAGATGAAACAGGAAACGAAACGATAAAGGCCATGGTATCAGGTTCCAACGTGGCGATTCTCCCATTGCTCATAGTATTCGCGGCGATCGTAATATACAGGGTTCTAACAATAGTCTAAGGGGGGTTAAGATGAACAGAAACGCTTTAATACTGGTAATTGTGGTTATTCTTGTCATAGTGGGCGTAGCGGCCCTTATGACCAGAAACCCAACGGTAACACCCCCTGCAGCAGGCAACACACTTCTTGCACTGGACAACCATGCAGCTGACCACCAGGTACATGCCGTGGCAGTAGTGGAGAATGTATCAAAGGCCGACGGGTCACTTACAAACATATACCTTGATTCATGGACCCAGCCCGGTGGAAGGGTCACCGTGGATCTATCCAAGGAACTTGGCTACAACGGATCATTACCCGCCGGGACAACATTCACCCTGAAGATGTGGCTTGATCCACACGGGAACAAAACAGGAAACGCAACACTCAACATGACAGTTCATGGAGGCTCAGAGAATAAAATAACTGATGAGACAAACGCTTATCTCCTCACCGCTTCACACGTATTCTATCCATTATCCAGTATAACATCAAACCAGGTTAACACAACTCAGGATCCAGCAAAGGGTGCTGAGTTCCTCAAGGGCATAAGGTCCGTGTACGTTGAGCTTCTCATCACAGTAAACGCAGATGGGACCGTTACAGTAACACAGCTAGCGCCTCCGGTTCTATGCACACTTGCAGCGGGTGGTTAAAAAAACTTTTTTTCTTTTTTATTAAATGGGAGGTTTTTTTCATGAAGGCAGTTATACCAGCAGCTGGTCTTGGGACCCGTTTTCTTCCTGCAACCAAGGCACAGCCCAAGGAGATGTTACCTGTATTTGATAAACCAACAATCCAGTATGTTGTGGAGGAAGCTGTGGCTTCAGGCATAGACGATATCCTCATAATAACAGGTAAGGGTAAGAGGTCAATCGAGGACCACTTTGACAGGTCCTTTGAACTTGAATACTTCCTCAGGAAGAACAACAAAAAGGAGTACCTTGACGAGGTTGAGGCCATCTCGGACCTTGCAGATATATACTTTGTGAGGCAGAAGGAGCAGAAGGGGCTCGGGGATGCAATATACTGTGCAAGAAAACACATAGATGGTGAGGACGCCTTCGCTGTCCTCCTTGGTGATACAATAACATCATCTGATGTTCCCTGCACCCGTCAGCTCATGGACATATATGAAAGGTACGGTGCCTCCGCCATTGCCGTTGAGGAGGTCCCAAGGGATAAGGTTGAAAGGTATGGTATCATTGATGGAAAGGAGGTCAGTGAGGGCATCTACAGCATAGCTGACATGGTCGAAAAACCCCCCATCAGTGAGGCTCCATCGAATCTTGCCATAATGGGAAGGTATGTCCTTGAGAGTGAAATATTTGATCACATAGAGAATGTTCCCCCTGGATTTGGGGGTGAGATTCAGCTGACCGATGCCATGAGGGAACTTAAAACAGTTTATGGCTGTCTCTTCAGGGGAAAAACCTATGATATAGGTAACAGGGTGGACTGGCTTAAAACGTCCCTTGAATTTGCCATGAGGGATGATGAGATAAGGTCAGAACTGGTTGATTACCTGAGGGACCTCATTTCAGGGTACTAAAAAATATATTTTTTAAGGTCTTTTTTTATAGAAACGGCATTACAAGGAAGAGTATGGAATTTGATATCCCGTGGGATACAGTTATACCCGCAATACTCCTTGTTCTCTGGAATACAAATCCATAGACCAATGCGACACTGAACACAAATATAAGGTCGTAACCGGATTTCCAGCCCACGTGAAGTGCTGTAAATAGTAGTGATGCATAGAGGAGTCCTGGAACCTTCCCCATAACATCCTCAGCGTTTCTCTGAACAATACCCCTGAAGAGGAGTTCCTCAGCAAGTCCTGTTCCTATGAGCATAACAGTAAACCCCATGATAAAATTCTGAAGAGAGAGATGGGGTATGAGGGCCTCTGGTCTCAGTATCTGGTATTCAATGTATCCCATTGGAAAACCTGTAAGTGCAACTGCAACCTGCCACCGTAACTTCCTTAGGTTCAGCCCTGCATCATCCCTTGTGAGGTTCTGGGTTTTCATGAGGGCTGCTGATGCTGCAAAGAGTGGAAATGCTATTATTATGTACCAGTAAAGGTGCCTGATAACCAAGAGGGGCATTGAAAGTCCCACGATCCTTATTAGGGGAAGCATCATCATTGCGGCAAGGAGGACCTTCATCTTTTTCTTTGAGAGGGATGAGTGGATAAAAAGGGCAAAGAGAAGTGCTGTGTGAATCACAAGCCCCAGTTTCATGCTTATAA
Source organism: Methanothermobacter sp. K4 (assembly GCF_022014235.1). Taxonomy (NCBI): domain Archaea; kingdom Methanobacteriati; phylum Methanobacteriota; class Methanobacteria; order Methanobacteriales; family Methanobacteriaceae; genus Methanothermobacter; species Methanothermobacter sp. K4. Next base: position 287,346 of record NZ_JAKLTD010000002.1, on the reverse strand, counting down.
AGGTTGTCGTGTACTCTGCAATAACAAGGATGGAGAGGTAAAGGAAGAGGACAGAGGTGTTGTACCTCAGGAACTCATCGCTGAGCTGGTCCTCCAGCTCCTTCATCTTTGCATAGGCAACAAGCACCTTGACTTTCTCCTGGTTCCTTAGGCAGATTTCATTATAACGTTTGTATGCATCAATGGCCTCATCATGCTTCCCGAGCCTTTCAAGAATCCTTGCACTGTGTAGAACAGCCTCTGATTCACTTTTGAGATCGTTGATCCTTCTGAAACCTGACGCTGCAAGGTTGTAGAACCATCCTGCCCGCTTCAGCTTCCCCTTCCCCTCATAAATCTTACCCATACAGAATGATACATCGGCCTCGCGTGGGTCGTGCTCCTCCCTGTACAGTTCAAGGGCGTTCCTGTAACTCTCGAGGGCAAGATCGGTTTTCTGAAGTTTATGGTACTCCCTCCCCATTTTGAAGAGCGTATCAGCAGTTCTTTTCACGTCCCCTGCCTCTGCATACTCCTCAGCCCTTAGATTCAGGTACCTGATCCTGTCAATGTAATCCTCCGGTCTGAGAATCCTCCGCCTCTCCAAGATACCACCTAATTTTTCATGACCATCCTCTGAAATAGTTCCCCATCAACTTGAAGGTCTAGCTGTCCTGCTGATGGAAGGGAAGCCTTTTCAAACTTCTTAACGTCCTGTAGCATGCTCATCTCGGGTATGGCCTCCATTGACCTCACACCATGCCTGTACTCTGGGATTCTCAGGAATGCATTCAGCACTCCATCATCGATTCTGAGGCGGCCGTCACCATCAAAGAGGTGTGGGGTCTTCCTCTCAAACATGGACCTTAAGAGTATTGCCCTCCTCAGCATAAAAAATTTGTCTCGCCTGTGCTGTGGATTGGAATCGATGATAAACGGGGCCACTGAGCTGCTCATGAAATTCTCACCTTGCCCATCGATTTTCATTTCCATCACCACCTGAAGGAATTCAATCATTTTCTTGCGGTTCTATGCCAGTTCCATGCTGTTTTGATGATCTCCTCCAGTTCAGTGAAAGCAGGCTTCCACCCAAGGATTTCACGTGCCATTTTTGAACTTCCAACAAGTTCTGGTGGGTCTCCGGGTCTTCTTTCATCCTCCACAACCCTGATACTGGCACCTGTAACCTCTCTGCAGGTTTCTATGACTTCCCTCACAGAGAACCCGTTCCCGTTTCCAAGGTTGAACACTCCACTTCTTTCACCTTCAAGGTATTCAAGGGCCCTCCAGTGGGCATCTGCAAGGTCCATGACGTGTATGTAGTCCCTTATGCATGTCCCGTCGGGTGTGGGGTAGTCTGTACCGAAGATCCTTACAGAGTCCCTCAGGCCCATTGCGGCGTCCAGTACTATGGGTATGAGGTGGGTTTCAGGCTCGTGTAGTTCCCCGATCTCCCCATCAGGGTCAGCCCCTGCTGCGTTGAAGTAGCGGAGCGATACATAGCTGAGGCCATATGCGTCACTGTAGTCCCTCAGTATCTCCTCAACCATGAGTTTGGACCTCCCGTAGGGACTTATTGGGTTGAGGGGGTGTTCCTCGGTTATCGGGATACTGGATGGGTTGCCGTAGACGGCACATGTTGATGAGAATATGAACCTGCTGACCCCATTCTCCAGCATGGAGTCAAGGAGGTTCATGGTGTTCGTCACGTTGTTCCTGTAGTAGTCTCCTGGTTTCTGCACTGATTCACCCACATCTGTGAAAGCCGCAAAGTGCATAACTGCCTCAATATCGTATCTGGTGAAGATCCTCTCAAGAATGATCCTGTCACCGAGGTCACCCTCAATAAATTCACCCCACTTTACAGATTCCCTGTGCCCCTTTGTGAGGTTATCCAGGATGAGGGTTTCATATCCCCTCTCTGAGAGGAATTTATTGACATGTGAACCGATATAACCTGCTCCGCCGACTATGAGTATCATTGTTACACCACACACTAAGCTATCTCTCTATCTGTCCTTGAGGCAGATAAACATTGATGCTCTCCCCATCACCTTTTGCTGCTGAAGCTTTTTTATGTGAGATCCCATAGTTATGATACATACACTCAGAGGTGATGGTTTGAATTACCTGGTATTTGCGCTCCTTGCAGCGTTGATGTTTGGTCTGGCCCCAATTTTCAGCAAGATAGGACTTGAGGGCGTTAACCCCGGGATTGCGCTCACAATAAGAAGTTCCGTCATAACAATGGTCATGCTCGTATGGGTCATGTTCAGCGGGGGCTTGGATGCTCTCTCAGATGTGGGTCCAAGGGGATGGTTCTTCCTGGCACTTGATGGTATATCAGCAGCCCTCCTGGGGCAGCTCTTTTATTACTATGCACTCAAATCAGGGGAGGCCTCAATAGTTGTACCCGTGGTTGCCGCCTTCCCCATATTCACCCTCATACTTGCGGTGTTTCTCCTGGGTGAGAGGGTAACGGCGGCAAAGGCCATCGGTTTGCTCATGGTGGTTGGGGGTGTGGTGCTTGTCCGTATGTGAACTGGAGTAACACATTTCAGATAAACTTTTATCATTTGACGTGTAAAATGTTAACATAACTTAAGGGGAGGTCTTTTATGGAGATAACTGAAAAGATGGTTGAGGGGGTTCGGGTTGCCTACAGGGAGTGCACTGGTAGCTATGACCGTATACCCATGTACATAGCTGAGGTTGCAGAGTGGGTCATAGGGAGTGGATTGCAGATGATGGGACGTGTATACGGGACCTACTATAACAGTCCAGAGGATGTCAGTGAGGATGAACTCGTCTATGAGATAGGGGTCTCCATTGCAGGTGAGGCGAAGCCCTCTGGAAAAATTAAGATAAAGGATATACCTGCTCACAGGGTCCTTGCAACGCTTCATGAGGGACCATACACTGAGGTTGGACCTGCAATCCATGTTCTCGTCGATTATGCCACTGAAAATGGCTATGAAATTGCAGGTCCCATAACAGAGGTCTACCTCAACAGTCCACTGGAGGTGGATGAATCAGAACTTCTCACGGAGGTTCACCTCCCCGTCAGAAAACCAGATTAATTCTTTCCTTTTAATTAGATGAGTCAGGTCATTTTTCTTTGTTTTTTTGATTTGGATCTGGATTTTGGAATTGGGATTGGTTTTTCTTTGTTTTAGTAAATAGATTAGATCTGGAGGGGTATCTCCAGAGAATTGGAATTTAAACTGTGTTTTCCACTTAAATCAGTGTAGGTTACACTGAAACCACCTATGAAGAATGGGTTTGATAACGTGGCGTTTTCACCGAAGTCCATCTTAACCTCTTCCTCAGTGGGTATGTAGATCTGTACCTGAAACTCCACCTCTTCCCCTGCGCCTATAACATCAAAGGACCTCTCAAAGTCCTGTGATGTGACCTTAACATTCCTAGCTGGTCCAGCACCATCATTCCTTATCCTGCATTTAACTGTGATATTTGTCCCCGGCCTTGCAGACTCGGGACCGGTCTGGGTTGCAATGATCCTGGCCGCACCGGACGTCTCTTTTTTTCCACTTAAATTTTCAGCTTCCGTGTTACCTGTGTCTCCTGTTGCGGTGAAGAGGTAAACACCTGCTGAGACACCTGCAATGAGAAGCACCGCGATTAAAGCGAAGATTTTCATATCCATCTTACCGCCTCCAGATTAACAGATTGGAAACCAGGCACATATAAGTGTTTTGATCCGGGTAAGGCTGATATGGTTGAACATACATACAGTATAATGTGATTTAAAATGAAAATTGAGGAACCAATTAAAACAACAGTTGAGGAGCTTCGCAAGCTCCTGGACGTGAAGAACCTTGTGGGTGAGGCCATCGAGACAGAGGATAAGGTGCTGATACCACTCATGAAGATGGGTGTCGGCTTCGGCGCAGGCATGGGTGAAGGAACATCCTCAGAGTCTGAGGGAGGCTCTGGAAGCGGTGCAGGTGCAGCTGCTGGAGCTGAACCAGTGGCCATGATAGTCCTCCTTAAGGGTGTTGAGGGCCCGGAGGGTGTGAGGGTGATTGACCTCAGATCAGGAAGCACCGGGAGGATCATACAGGAACTTGGATCAACCGTTACAGATATAATAAGGGAGATTTCAGATAAAGGGGAACCTGAAACTGAGAGCGAAGAATGAGATAGACCATGAAGATTCTCCTCATAATTATCTCATTTTCACTTGCAGCCATTTTACTGGCCCTTGTATCGAAGTATACGGTTATCCTGAGGGTTGTCAGGGATGGAGGGAGAACTGACTTCAGAATAGGTGTAAATCTCTGGAGGTTTAGAATTTTAACCAGGAGCTTTAATGGGGGAGGTAAGGAGGTGGATGTGGATGCATTGAAGCCCGCAGCCATAAAAAAGATTTTCAGAAGGGCCTGGAGGGCAAAGAGGTACCTAATGGACCTATTAAGGACCATAATATCCTCCATAACCATAAGGAGGCTCGGGATAAGAGTTTCGGTGGGCACCGGTGATGCATCTGACACAGCAATCATTACAGGTTACCTCTGGACCCTTTCAGCACTGACCTCCTCCTTGAGGAACATTGAAATAAATGCGGTCCCTGATTTCCTCAGCAGGGATATAAATGGAAAAATCGAACTTGAATTGACCATCAGGCCCCTGAAACCTGTCCTGGTGTTTACCATGCTTCTCCTTAGAAAACCATTCAGGGATCTTGTTATGGGATTCAGGGAATTTTAATGAGCTGTGGGATTTATGCGGATTTTTGATTGCTTTGTGGGTTTCCAGGAATTTTCACGTGGTGGTGTTCAATGAAGATTGTTGATTGCACGTATTCGGCTGAGGCCATGAACGTGGATGGAAGGGTTATTGTACCTGTATTCAGGTTAACCTTCGCTTTAACCGGAAAAACTATAAATGCCGTATCAGTGGAACCTATAATGTGTATCGTTATGGAGGATGATCTGAGATACCCTATTCTATTGGTGGATGACCTTTTAAGTTCAGGAGGAGATTGCATTGAAGAGTGAGCGCATATCAGACTTTTTAATGGTGACTTTCCTGTTTTCATGGATACTCTGGATACCAGTTGCAATGATCTCAAATGGCTTCACATTCCCTGAACCCATTCAGTCCTTTCTTAGAAGCCCCTACAACCCTGCAGCATTCGGACCAACCCTCGCTGCTCTTATACTTACCTACAGGTATGGGGGAAGAGGCGAACTCGTCGCACTCCTGAGGAAGGGAATTAAACGTGATTTCCCGAGGATCTGGTGGGCCATAATCCTCCTCCTGTTCCCGGTTATCACGGCCCTTTCACTTTACCTGGGTGTCCTCTGGGGTGATCCACAGCCGTTCCTCTACTGGACCTCTAACCCCCTGGTTGTTCTCATTGCATTCCTTTACATCCTCTTCCTTGGAGGTCCCCTGCAGGAGGAATTCGGGTGGAGGGGGTATGCCCTTCCACGGCTCCAGGAGAGGCACTCTGCCATCTACGCAGCCATGATAGTGGGGATCATCTGGGGACTCTGGCACATACCCCTCTTCTTTATACAGGGCAGTATACAGTCACAGGTACCCTTCTGGAGCTTCATGATCCTCATAGTATCTGCCTCTGTGATATACACCTGGGTCTACAACTCAACAGAGAGCATACTGGCTGTCATGATAATCCACACAACAGGTAACCTCTCCTACTTCCTCTTCCCTGTCCAGTCAACCATCGCCGGGGGAGTGTTCCTCATGATACTCAATGTATCTGCAGCCCTGGCGGTTCTCATCTTTGCAGGATCAGAGCTTAAAACAGACTTCAGCTAAAATAGAAAAAAGGAATTTGAGGGCTTCAGTACGGGTTCGGGCCTGTTACAGTTGGGTTGTCCTCTATCTGGGTCCATTCGGTGAATGAGCCCTCATATATCCTCACATCAGGGTACCCGAGGTACCACTTGAACAGGAGGAACTCGTTGGTGGCCTCCCTTCCGGTTCCACAGCTGCAGATGATTTTCTTGTCTGGTGTTGCCCCCACAGACTCCACCAGTTCCCTTATCTCGTCCTCTGGTTTCAGGAGTGTCTTGTTTTCATCGTCCATGAGGCTTGCCCATGGAAAGTTAACCGCACCCGGGATGTGGCCGGGTTTTATCCAGGGCCCCTGACCCTCATAGACCTCAGGGGGTCTTGCGTCAAGTACCAGGACATCATCATCATCCTTTATCTTCTTGAATTCAGGGTACTCTATGTAGAAGTCCTCCTGCTCTTTAACAGCAAAATCTGATTCCTTGACCTCCGGGAAGACCTTTGTCACCTCTCCCCCGGTGTTCTTCCACTCTGCAAGTCCCCCGTTCAGTACGAGGACCTCTTCATGTCCGAACCTTGCAAGGCTGTAGGCCACCATGGTCTGTTCAAGCCCGTCACCCCATCCCTTAACTCCACCGGTGCCTGTGTATACGACGGTCGGCCTGTTTTCAACACCGGCCTGTCTGAATATCGATTCTGCGGCGTCTTCTGGGATGTACATTGCGGGTGCGATACCATGGGGCTCCCTGAAGAGGCCCTCATTGAGGTACGCTGCCCCTGGTATGTGCTCAAGTATGTAGTCGTGGATGTTGGGCTGGCAGTCGATTACTGCAACATCCTCCAGGTTTTCCATTAGCCATGCGGGTGTCACCCACCTTATGCGGCCATCTCCCCCACCATATGGTTCCATATGAATCACTCCTAACATCTGATGTATAGATTATGTTGCATGGTGAATATACACCTTTTCATTGATGATTATGAAAAAATTGATGGAGATGCCGGCTAATGGCTGGATGATTTTCAACCCTGTCGACCGGTTTTTCAGTCCCCGAACCTCTTCCGGTAGTAGAGGAGACCCTCAGGTTCCCTCCCCATCAACCTCCCGGTTAAACCCTGATTCAGAAACTCATCCACGACGCCCTCAAGGACCTCAAGCTTTTCACGGGCATCGTCAAGGAGTCCCTTGGTTATCTCTATCCGGTGCTTGAGGCGGTTGTTCTCATCCTCAAGTTCCTGAAGGTTCCTGAGCTTAAGGTCAAGCTTCAGGACATGGAGCCTGTTAACCTCCTCCTGGAGTTCCGACTTCTCGGACCTCAGCTCATCAACGCGTCCCCTGCACTCGGCGAGCTTCAGTTCAAGTTCCCTTATCCTTTTATCCTTCTCCTTTATCTTAAACTCCAGTTCTTCAATTCTCTCTTCATGATCCATGAAAGGCCTCCTGTTACAGAAGTGATGATGCAACACTTAGATATATCAGTGTCGTTGTGAAGTCACTGAGTATGGTTGCAAGGGGTCCGGTTGCAACCGCCGGGTCGAAGCCGAGCTTGCGGAATACAAGGGGGGATGCGGTGGATATTAATACAGCTGCAAGGACACTGAAGAACATGGATATGAAGATGATCAAACCCAGCGAAGGGTTCATCCTTGTAAGACCCGCCATCAAACCGGCAAAGGCAGAGGAAAGGGCCCCTATCCCGGCTGCAACCATAACCTCCCTTCTAATATAGATGAGGGGTCTCATTGATGGGTCCACAGCGATCTTACGTATTATAAGGGCCTCTGACTGGGTTCCAACAGCGTCGCTCATGTAAACCATTATGGGTATGAATGATGCAAGTGCTATGAACTCTGATAGGAGGTCCTCAAAGCTTCCTATGAGTGCTGCTGTGATGGTACCGCCTATGACCCCCACAACGAGCCAGGGGACCCTGGACTTCACCATGTTCAGTGCCCCGGGGTCCTGGTCGATGACCCTGTGGAATACCCCCCCGAAGTGGAGGATGTCCCGGTCGGCCTCCATCTTCAGTATCCTTATGATCTCATCATGGGTCACCGCACCCCTGAATCTGCCCTCCTGGTCAACCACGGGGATGGCCTTAATTCCATGTGAAAGTGCCAGGTAGGGTATATCAAAGGGGTCATCTTCAGGGGTTGAGGCTATTATGTCCCTCCGCATGAGGTCACCGAGTTTTCCATCGGTGGATAGGAGTTCCCTCATGGAGACGACACCCATGAGTTTACCATCATCAAGGATGTAGATGTAGTCTATGCTGTCATATTCATAAACATTTTCCATTATATCTCTGAGGATATCGGTGGTGTGCTTATCAGGGGTGGCTGATGGGACCCTATCTGTTATGTGAATTTTCATGGTAACACTATCCTGTGTGTTGATTTGATGAGCTGCAGGTTTCTCTGCCCTATATTCAGTATCTTTCTGTGTATCCGAGTTCCCTGAACTTCAGGGTGACGGTCAGGCCCTTCCTGGTTTCGATGTTGATGTCGGCGTCAAGCTGATCTGCGAGGGCCCTTACAAGGTACCATCCCATGTTACCGGATCCCTCAAGCACCTCTGGTGACTCAACTCCCCTTCCATCATCTGAGACCACGAGTTCAAAGCACCCATTGAGGCCCCTTAATTTCACCCCTATGTTCTCTGCACCTGAGTGTTCCAGTGAATTGGTGACGAGTTCACTGACTATGAGGCCAACCGGGAGGCTTGTCTCAAGGTTGAATTCAAGGTCCTCTATATCTGCACTGATCCTGACGGAACCCTTCACCAACTGCCCCTGGCTTATCTTTGATATGAGGTTCATGAGGTAGTCCCTTATCCTTATGGTTGTGAGGTCTGTTGAGCGGTAGAGGTGCTCGTGGACAAGGGCAATGGACCTTATACGGTCACGGCTCTCCCTGAGGACCCTTGAGAGTTCATCTGATTCAAGCCTACGCTCCTGTATGCTGAGGAGGCTTGAGATTATCTGGAGGTTGTTCTTGACCCTGTGGTGTATCTCCCGGAGTAGCAGCTCCTTCTCCCTGAGGGAGCGGATTACATCTGTCTGATCCTCCACTATGAGAATCAGTTCATCTCCAACACGCGTAAGTTTGAGGCTGGCATATATAATTTCACCGTTGGATCTCATTAGGCGCCTGGTTCCCTCAACCTCTTCATCTGAATCCTCAGGGTGTATGAGTTCCCTGAGGTTTCTTCCCTCAAGATCCCCCTTCGGGTAGCCCAGAACGGATTCCGCCCGGTTGTTGCAGTCCCTTATGGTGAGGTCCTCTTCCAGTGAGATTATTGGGCTTGGAGCCAGTTCGAATATCTCCCTGTATCTCCTCTCACTCATCTCAAGGGCCTTCCTGGTCCTCTGAACCTCTGTTATATCCTCACCTGAGATTATGCTGCCGGTGAACTCACCGTCCTCCCTGAGGAACCTGACCTGCCATGCCGCGGTCTTTCTTTTACCATTACAGGTTATTATATGTCCTGTCAGACGGTAACCATTCTCACCGGCTCTGATCTTGCTGTTGTAGAGTTCCTCGCGCCACTTACGATCCTCTGGTGGTACAAAATTGAGGAACCAGTTTTTACCCTCAACGTCTCCACGTTCATATTCAAGGATTTCAAGGCCCCTCCTGTTTATGAGTTTCACGCGGTTCTTTGCATCCAGTACCATTATGAGGGAGCCTGCCACCTCAAGATAATTTTCAGCCCGTCTCCTTTCACTTTCAACCTCATCTAGAAGGATGATGTTCTCCCTCATGGAGAGGTGCTGTCTCAATGTAAACAGGATTAGTATAACTCCAAGGGATAATAGGAGTTCAAGTGAATTTTTAACACCACTCTCAATAAGGCTGTAGGCTGTTAAAGTATAGAAGAGGATCATGAATGTATACGGTATATATGTAACAACTGAAATCTTCTTGCTGAGGTATATGGGCTTTGACCAGTCCTCCCTGAAGAATTCGTTCACTGCAACTAGGAGGATGATGTAACTGAATGCCCAGAGGAGGTCCTGGAAGTGACCCTCAGCATAGATTCCGGTTATGGTCTGATAGGTGAATGAGATGTCTGCTGTGAGGAGCAGGGATATGCTTGCAAGGAAGATGTATAGGGTTCTTGACCTGAAGTGCCCCAGCTTGTTTATTATTAGGTCCATTATCATGAAGACTATAAGGAGGTCCCCCAGTACGTAGAGTACCGATACAAGTACTTCTGTTAAATTTCCACCGGCGAGTACAGTTGGTTTCAGAAGGAAGACCCAGACTGCAGATGCAGATGCCACGAGGATTATGAGCAGGTCGATGACTGACTTCAGATCAGAGTATCTTCTGGCGGGAATTGTGAATATGCCGGCTGCAAATAGTGGATAGTAGAGGAGGTAGAATATATCGGCCACTGAGGGGTAGGGGTTCAGTGAGAGTATGCTTTCAAGCATGAATCATGTGAGGTCACCAAGGAATGAAAAGAACTGGCCAGCGGATAGGAGTATCAGGGTTAGGTATAGGTGTGGGTAGACCTTTCTCGCGTATATGCTGGCGTATAGGAGTCCCAGAAATGCTGCAAGGTTTGTTATTACATTTATAAGGGATACCATGTCATTTTTGAAGTTTGAAAACTGTGATATAACTGAAAGGGTGATTATGGCAGCCAGGAAAAGCTTGAGGTTTCTGTCCATTGAACTCCACCTTATATATACCTAATACAATGGAACATTTAAGTGTATGTATATTCTGAGTCATCCACTTGCATATGTCGCTGTCTTCTGTGGGGATGGCAGGGTTCAGCGTGTCTTATTTGCCCCTGAAATGGATAATCTTCAGGGTAACGCCAGCGGCCAGGGATGTGAATTCATGGGGGAACTCACAGGTTCCATATGGAGGTTCCTTGATGGTGAGGACGTCCACTTTGACCTCTCGGTACTTGACTGGGGGGTATGCACGGAGTACCAGAGGAGGGTCCTCCTTCTGGTATCTGACATTCCCAGGGGCTCCACACTCTCTTACGCTGAGGTTGCAGAGTCTGCAGGTGGAAGTCCAAGGAGCGCGTCCAGGGCACTGGCAGGGAATCCATTTCCACTCATCATTCCATGTCACCGTGTTATAAGAAGTGATGGAAGCCCTGGCGGTTACCAGGGGGGTGCTGATCTTAAGAGGCGACTCCTTGAGATGGAGGGTGTCCGGCTCAATTGATGGTTCTTCAGAAAACATGATTTGAGCGTGTTTAGAACAGGAATATGATCATGAAAAAGAGGAACATCACGAGGGCTATGGTAAGGGATTGCCTCGCCTTCTCTGGCTTTTCACCGTACCATACAAGGAATCCTATTAAACCTGCTATGGGTGAGAATAGGAGTATGACTATAAATTGGGGGAGTGTGAGGCCCTCCTTGTTCCCGTGGGGGGTGTCGTAACCTTCTGGAATGCCACCCTCAAGTTTCATACCGCATCTTCTGCAGTAAACTGCGTCATTGGCATTTCCGGTACCGCATTGGAGGCAGATTTTCCTCTTGAGGTGTCTTCCGCACCCTGAACAGAACTTACTGTCCTTTGGGTTCTCTGCCCCACAGTTTCCACATATGGTTTTCATGTTTGCCCTTATTCTATCCAGTTTCTCCTGTTTGAGATGTGGCCTGGACTTTCTTCCGGGCATCTGAATCACTTAACATCATCTATACTCTTATTATTAACTGGCGGGTAAATAATTTTTACAGAACTGTCACCTTCGTAATAGGTAAGTTTAACGCAGTTAATCCGTTCCCTTATGTCATTCCATGAGTAGCCTGAATCCACCAAAAAACTTATATGTGATAATTTTTACTTTTTCACCTTTATTATGGGGGTTATGTAACACAGAGGGAAGGTCCCACCAAATTAAAGGAGGCTTAGGATGTTTCTGAGACTGGCTGAACTGGATAATGAGAAAAAACAGGCAATCATGGAGAGGTACCTCAGGCATATAGAGGAGATATGGTTCCGTGATGAGTACATAATCGTCTTCAACACACTCTATGAGGCGGTCTTCCTCGAAAAACTCCCTGAACTCATGGACCGTTTCGTAAGGGAGGCCATAGAGGAGAGGTACCATGAACCACACAGGTCATTCATGTGGTGGATCTATGAAAAGAAAAGGGACTACCTGAGGGACTCGATCTCCGTTGATAAGGAGTACTTCATTGTCATCTCGAAGGCATTCCAGGAGCCTGGCTGGCTTGATGTGGACATGGTATTTGAATTCGTGGATCCCCTTGAAGCCGAATACGAGTTCATGGTGAATGTTATTGGGACGGTGGTTGATAAACTCACAGAATTCGCAGATAACACATTTGAGGACTTCATGGAAAAGATCGAGCCTGACATATATGTCCTCCACATGGAGGATAACGTCCTCCAGGAGATCTACCTCAACAGGGACATGATAAACATTGAACTGGACGATGAACTGAAATTCATATGTGTATGAACGGGCACGCACCGGTTGGCAGTGGATTTGGAGTGCAATGACTCAGGTGTGAAACCTTCACAAACTCCTTTTTGGAGGCATTCCTCTTCACGAGGCACATAAATGCAGTGGTACAATCATAACTGCTCCTCATAATGTAGGGTGGCAGATTCATTGATGGCCAAAGCTTAAGTTACCCAACCTATTATATTATCAGAGAGATAGATTCTTAGGTGAGGAGTGGTTGAATGGATTACTACCATGATGAAAAGATGCAGGAACTCTTTGAGCTGCTCAAACAGCCAAAGTCACTGGATGAGATAGACCTGTCAGTTAACTTCATAAAAAACCTCCTTCTGAAGATCATAGCAACCTACGGGAGCATACAGGTTAACAGGATCCATGAGATAACCGGTCTCCATGTGGACATACTTGAGGAGTGCCTCAAGGAGATGGAGAAGGATGAGCTCTGCGCCCCCACAGGAGGGGGCTTCCTCTTCCCCAGTGTAACCTACACCATCAAGAAACAGGGGAGGAAACAGGCGGATAAACTCCTCAGGGAGAACCCATACATGGGGATGGCCCCTGTAAGCTATGACAGCTACTTCGAGATCATGGGGAGGCAGCTTGAGGGGAGATTCCCGATAAGGATCCCCCAGGAGGTCATAGATAAGGCCTTCAGTGACGTGGTTGGAAATGAAAGCGCAAAGAAGACACTAATAGAGGGTGCGATAGGTGGTAAGGGATTATTCATCTACGGGCCACCGGGTACAGGTAAAACCTTCATAACAAGCAAGATGTCGGACCTTCTGCCCCCACTGGTCATACCAAGGTATGTGGAGTTCAGTGAACAGGTCATACAGTTCTATGACCCTGACTTCCACAGGGTATGCCCTGAACAGCCAGAGGACCCAAGGTGGGTTAAGATATATGCTCCGTTTGTCTTCACAGGGTCCGAACTTACAAGTGAGAAACTTGAAACCAGATTCGACCCCAACAAGGGTGTCTATGAGACATCACCAATAATAAAGGCCAATGGTGGAGTGCTCCTCATCGACGACCTTGGAAGGCAGAAGGAGGACCACAACGCCCTCCTGAACCGCCTCATCGTTCCCCTGGAGAACAAGAAGGACATGATCTACGTTAAGGGGTCCCCGATAATCGTCCACACACACTTCATACCGGCATTCTCAACAAACCTTGACATAACAATAATGGACGAGGCCCACCTGAGGAGGGCGCCACTGCATGTACACCTTGAACAACCCAGTGTGGATGAGATAGTGGAGGTATTCCGGCGCAACCTTGAATCCATGGGTGAGGAATACGACCCTGAGGTTCTTGAAAGGTTTGCACGGGTCTACAGGCCAATGGCCGAGGGTGGTGAGGGCCTCCAGCCGACATTCGCCCATGCGAGGGATATAGCCCAGATAGCCCAGGCCGTGAGGATAAGGAAGGGTGAGGACAGATTAACCCTTGAAACCATGGAGGAGGCCCTCCAGCAGCATGTGCTGATAGCGCTCCAGAGGAGATTCACCCCCATGCTCTTTGAGAGGATAATAAGGAGAAAGGCATGAGTTAACCTCAGCGGGAATTTGGGAAAAACTTTTATTGCATACCCCTTAATATATGAGAGGCAGAAATTTTAAGGAGAATCAGTATGACGTGCACCGTTTTAGTTGGAGGAGGATGGGGTGACGAAGGTAAAGGTAAATGCATAACCTATCTATGTTACAATGACAAGCCATCAATAATAGCAAGGGCAGGGGTGGGACCCAATGCGGGCCATTCAGTTGAATTCAGGGGTGATAAGTACGGACTCCGCCTCACACCCTCAGGTTTCTTCCATGAGGATGCAAGGCTCCTCATAGGTGCCGGGGTCCTTGTTGACCCTGAGGTCTTCCTCCATGAAATGGAGTATCTGTCAAAGTACAGTGTGGCAGAGAGGACAGGTGTCGACTACAGGTGCGCCATAATAGAGAGGAAGCACAAGGAGCAGGACCAGTCATCCAGTTACCTCTCCAAGAAGATAGGAAGCACGGGTACAGGATGCGGACCAGCCAATGCAGACCGTGTCATGAGGACAGCGAAACTTGCACGTGAGGTGAGTGAACTGGAGGATTTCCTTACAGACGTCCCCCTTGAGGTCAACGAGGCCCTGGATGAGGGGGAGGATGTCTTTGTGGAGGGATCCCAGGGGTTCGGTCTTTCACTCTACTACGGCACATACCCCTATGTTACAAGCAAGGACACCACCGCAAGCACGGCGGCGGCCGATGTGGGTATTGGACCCACAAGGGTTGATGAGGTCATAGCGGTCTTCAAATCATACATTACAAGGGTTGGTGAGGGCCCCTTCCCGACCGAGATAAGCCAGGAGGAGGCAGAGGAGCTTGGCCTCGAGGAGTACGGGACGGTCACCGGCAGAAGAAGGAGGATTGGCCTGTTCGACATGGAGATGGCCAGGGAGTCATGTATGATCAACGGGGCCACACAGATCGCTGTCACCTGTGTCGACAGACTATACCCTCAATGTGAACGTGTCAGAGAGTACTCTGACCTCTCAGCCGAAGTGAAACGTTTCATAGAGGAGATAGAATCTGAAACAGGTGTTCCGGTCACCATAATATCCACGGGTCCATCCCTTGAGGATACCATTGACCTCAGGGATGAGCTGCTCTAACTTTTCCTATGATTTTCACCTCATACTCCTCATTCCGGCGGTTCCAGGTCCTGGCATGATTTAATCAGTGTTCTGGTTTATGGAACCGGAAACTATAAATTAGTTTACTTTCAAGTAAATTACTGGTGAGTAAATAATGTTTCTTGACAGGAGGGATGAATTAGGGTCACTTGAGAATAGGGAAAAAAAAGGAAACGCAGAGTTCGTGGTTCTCTATGGGAGAAGGCGAGTGGGAAAAACAAGTCTTTTACTGGAATTTATAGAGAGATGTGGGGGAGTTTACCTTCTAGCCAGGGAAACAAGCAATTTTGAAAATCTGAAACGTTTTTCTGATAGGCTCGCCAGGTATTTTGAGGATGATTTTCTGCTCAGAAATCCCTTTCAGAACTGGGATGCGTTCTTTGAGTATCTGAACCAGAAAGCCTCCGAGAGGCTTATAGTCGCAATAGATGAATTTCCCTACCTCATAAAAGATGATCCATCCCTTCCGTCAGTTCTACAGGAATACTGGGACCTGAAGTTCTCAGAGAGTAAAATTTTTCTCATAATCTGTGGTTCCTCCATAGGTATGATGGAAAAACTCCTGGGATACAGAAGCCCAATATACGGTCGAAGAACAGCTCAAATGAAGCTTAAACCAATTGATTTTTTTAATGCGAGACTTTTCCTGCCAGGATACGACATCAAAGACTTTATGGTGGCATATGGAATACTGGGTGGAAGCCCTGCACATCTCCTGGAATTCGATGATAGTATGGGTGTATATGAGAACCTTCTGAATTATCTGGAGAGTGATTCATTCCTTTATCAGGATGCATTCTTTATTTTCCGCGAGGAACTTGATGAGCCAAGGAATTACTTTGCAATAATGGAGGCCCTGGCAGCGGGCAGAACCACTCTTGGCGAAATTATGAATGAGACAGGCCTTAGTCGTGCGACCGTGGCAAAGTACCTCTCCGTTTTGATCGACCTTGACTTTGTACGCCGTGAAGTACCCGTTACCGCAAGCTGGAAAAGCAGAAAGGGTCGTTACTATATAAAGGACAACTATTTTGCCTTCTGGTTCCGTTATATCCACCCTAACATGGACCTCATAGAAACCAGGAGAAAAAATGAACTTGCGGAGCTCATCATGAATAATATTAACAGTTACATGGGCTCAGTCTTCGAAAACGTTGCTTTTGAAGTTCTCCTCCACATTTCAGGTGCGTTGCCATTCAGGATACAGAAAACTGGACGTTGGTGGCACAGGGGTGAAGAAATAGACCTCGTAGCCCTTAATGAAAAAGAAAAAAAAGTACTCTTTGGGGAGGTTAAGTGGAAGAAGCTGGGTAGAGGTGATGTCCGGGGAATCCTCAGGGACCTTGAAAGAAAGTCCATGGAGACGGGACTGGGAGGATGGGAACACCACTACTGTATAATGGCAAGAGAAGTGGAAGATGATGTGGATGATGAGGTTATCATAATGGATCTAAGGGACATTGATGGCCTTTCAGGTCTTAAGAGGTAACCTATTCGCTGTACATCCAGAACTGGTTGAGGGTACCGTGGTGCCCGTACCTTATGGCCTCCCTTACAAAGTCCCCTGCCTCCCTCAGGGCATCAACCAGTTCAAGGCCCATCTCAAGGTATGCCGCGGTTGCAGCTGAGAATGAGCAGCCGCTTCCATGGGTATTCCCGCTCTCTATGAGTTCACCCTCAAGCACAGATACGTCACCGTCAATGCAGAGCACATTATTACCACCAAGGTGACCCCCTGTTATTATCACATCGCAGATTTCACCCATGATCCCTGCGGCCCTCACCGCATCATCCACGGTCCTTATGGAGACCCCGGAGAGCCTCTCTGCCTCTGCAACATTGGGTGTCGCTATGAGTGCCTCGGGGAGTAGCTGATCTCTAAGCGCATCAGGGAAACCACCTGCAGATAGGCTGCCACCTGAGGCCGCCACCATCACAGGGTCCACCACAACCCGCAGGTCATACTCCCTGATCTTCTCTGCAACGGTCAGCACTATCTCCTCACTGTAGAGCATACCTGTCTTGGCGTGCACCATATCCAGGTCCTCCATCACAAGGTCGATCTGCTCTGCAACAAATTCAGGGGGCACGGCCATCACACCAGAAACCCTCCTCACATTCTGGGCGGTGAGTGCAGTTATAACCCCTGCACCGTAAACTCCAAGGGCAGAGAATGTCTTGATATCGGCGAGGATCCCCGCCCCACCTGATGGATCAAAACCAGCTATTGAAAGCGCCATCATGGTCTCACCTAGAATGATCTTGAAACCTCAAGCCTGTCAGAACCCCTTGAGGGCCTCACGGTGAAACTGAGTTTTCTGAGGTACTCCCTTGCATGTGTCCCCTCTCCATGGAGTATTATCTCCCCGAGGTCCTCTGCTGTGTTAACGTCCAGTGAAAGGTAGAATGAATCATACACTGAGACGCTGAGACCCTTACCTTTGGCTTCACTCAAATGCTCAAAGAAGCTGCAGTCACCGAACCTCAACCTCATGGACCCTGGCCTGAATATGAGGGTGTTGGTCCCCCCACCCTTGGCAGGGGCTATCACAACATCAAAGTGGGATGCCCTGTGGAGGAGTTCAGTGATATCAGTTTTCCCTATTAGGGGTATGTCTGAGGGTGTTATCATGACCCTATCAAATTCGGGCATGCAGAACTCAGCAGCCTGTTCCAGGGCACCGTTGAGGTCCTTTCTACCCATCTCCTCGAGTATATCGACTCCAAGGCTGTAGGCGTATTCAAGGACATCTGCATCTGCACTGATCACCAGCACACGGTCAACGTGTCTCCTGAGGGCCTCTGAGACATCCATCAGCATGGCCCTGAGCAATCCCTCCCTCTCTGATGGTGAAAGTGTTGGTGATAAGCGTGTCTTTGCATGTGCAAACCTTGAAACCGGTATTATGGCACAGGTCTTCATTGTCTTGCTCCGATCTGGTTCTTCAGGGCATCAAGTATCGAGAACAGTTTAAAGGGACTTTCTGTCTGGTTGAGGATCGGGCTGGTGATGTTAAGCTCCGAGATCTGTCCCCCTGTGAGGCCGTACTCATCCATGAGCTCTGATCTCACCGCTGTGATGTTCTCCCTGAGCTGGTAGAAACGCATATCCCTCTTTTTGACCATGGCGTAAACCTCTCCACGGTATATGTTGAGTTCATCGCCCCTTGCAAGCACCCAGAGCTTGAGCTGTGTGGTGAACGCCTCAGATGGGTCTGCAGGGTTCGATGATGAGAGGACATCCACCATGAGTGCCGGGGCTTTGCCGCTGGGTTCCAGTTTAACCCCCTGCACGGTTCTCTCCTCAGGTTCCACTGAGTATGCAGGGACATCCTCCACGGAACCGGGACTCACACGGGTGTCTGCTGCAATCACAACGTCGCCTGAGGTCTTTGAGGCCAGCAGGGTGCCGGTGTCCACCCTCACAGGTTTATTTCCGGTGTTCCTTATTTCAACCGTATTCGGGACTTCACCGGCGCTTCCCTTCTGTATCACCTCTGCAGTCCCATCCCTGAAGGCCGATGCAAGGTCGGGGCCTCCCAGCGTGATGTAGCCTATCCCTCCGCTCAGAAATGCGAAGATGAATATGAGGCTGATGACAAGAAGGATTCTTGCGTTCATCCAATCTCCCATCTAGTAGGTTCTGGCAAGGTATGCCCTGTAGGGGGCATCTCTACCACAGTTCATGCATTTACCGCTTCCACCCTCCTGTATCCCCAGGATATCAACCCGGACCTTCTCCTCAACATCCATGCCACACTCCTCATCACCGCACCACATGAAGGATATTATACCCCTCTTCTCCTCTATTATGTTCCTGGCCTCCTCGATGGTCCCTGCCTCACGGATCTCTGATTCCATCCTATCCCAGGCCCTGCTTCTCAGGTTTTCAAGGATGTCATCCATGAGATCCCTGAGGGTGTCCTCGATACCATCAAGGTCTGCTGTTATCTTCTCCCCGGTGTCCCTCCTGGAGATGACTGCGGAATTATTTTCAAGGTCCCTTGGCCCTATCTCGACCCTCAGGGGGACGCCGCGCATCTCCCATTCATAGTACTTCCTCCCTGCCCGGAGGTCACGGTCGTCAAGGTGCACCCTGAAACCTGCATCCTCAAGCCTATCCATGAGGTCCCTGCAGGCCTCCATAACCTCATCCGCGGCCTTCTTGAAGATAACCGGCACTATAACCACCTGGTGAGCTGCAACCTCAGGAGGGAGACATAGTCCTGATTCATCCCCGTGGACCGCTATAACCGAGGCTATTACCCTGTCTGATAGGCCGTAACAGGTCTGGTGGACGTACTCATGCTCACCCTCAGGGGTTTCAAATTTTATCTCGAAGGTCCTTGCGAAGGTCTGTCCGAGGTTGTGAACTGTACCTATCTGGAGGGTTTTGCCGTCGGGCATGAGGGTGTCGAAGGCCATTGTGTAGTCTGAGCCAGGGAATTTGTCCCAGGGGGGCCGCTTTGTTATGAGGTATGGGATTCCCAGGGAGTCAAAGAATTCACTGTAGATCTCTATGGCCCTTTCAACCTGTTCCTCTGCCTCATCAGCGTTTGCATGTATTGTGTGGGCCTCCTTGAAGGTTGTTATCTCACGCACCCTTATCAGTGGCCTTGTATGTTTTGTCTCATACCTGAAGGTGTTAACTATCTGGTAGAACCTCATGGGGAGGTCCGTGTGTGACCTGACCCAGAGTGCAAACATGGGGTACATGACGGTTTCACTTGTGGGCCTGAGGGCCAGTTTCCTCTGGAGTTTGCTGAGGCCCCCATGTGTAACCCAGTAAACCTCATCCTCGAAGCCCTTTACGTGTATGGCCTCCTTTGCCAGTTCATCCTCAGGTACAAGAAGCGGGAAGAGAACCTCCTCATGGTCCCTGTCAAGTATCCTCTTCAGGATATTAAGGGTGTTTTTCCTTATCCTGAATCCGTGGGGCATCCATACATGCATACCCTTGACCGGATACCTCTGATCTATAATCTCAGCTTCCTCTAAAATATTGTGGAACCATTCACTGAACTCTGTCATTTTTTCACCATGATAACAGTTAGGGTCTTTCCTGATAAATTTCTGCAAAAGTATATTTTCTCTGGAGATAAACACCAATCAAAAATTATTTTATTACTCCTACTTAAATAATATACTCCATCAGAGGGTTAACATGGATCCAAGGAAAATTCAGCTACCAAGGGAGATACACACAGGGCCCGGTGTTATAGAGGATACCGGGAGGATATGCAGGGACCTCAGATTCAGGGGAAGGGTTATGGTGGTGACAGGCCCCAGAACCCTTAAAATTGCCGGTGAAGCGGCGATTGAGAGCTTGCAGGATGCTGGATTTGAGGTTGACCAGGTCACGGTTGGGGATGCCACCATGGCCTCGGTGGCCCAGGTCCAGGATGGACTCAACGGCACCTCCCTTGTGCTCGGTGTGGGTGGGGGTAAGGTCATCGATGTTGCGAAGATGGCCGCCACGCTTGAGGGTGTGCACTTCATAAGTGTACCCACAGCGGCATCCCATGATGGGATAGCATCCCCCAGGGCATCCATAAGGAACGGTGAGGGTACAGCATCCCTTGAGGCCTCCTCACCCATCGGTGTGATAGCAGATACTGAGGTCATAAGGAAGGCCCCCTTCAGGCTCCTTGCATCTGGCTGTGCAGATATAATATCCAATTACACGGCTATAATGGACTGGAAACTTGCCCACAGGCTTCTTAATGAGAGGTACAGTGAATCAGCAGCTGCACTTTCCCTCATGACAGCCAAGATGATTATAAAATCTGCTGATGCCATAAAGGAGGGCCTTGAGGAGAGCGCGCGGCTGGCTGTGAAGTCACTTATAAGCAGCGGTATAGCCATAAGCATAGCAGGGAGCAGCAGGCCTGCCAGTGGCTCGGAGCACAAGTTCAGCCACGCCCTTGACATGGTGGCACCTGAACCTGCACTCCATGGCGAACAGTGCGGGGTGGGGACCATAATGATGATGCACCTCCATGGGGGTGACTGGAGGTTCATAAGGGACGCCCTGGCCAGGATAAACGCCCCGACAACAGCAGCCGAACTTGGCATCGACCCTGAACACATCATAGAGGCACTTACAGTGGCCCACACCATCAGAAAGGAAAGATATACCATCCTTGGAGACAGGGGTTTAACCCGCGAGGCCGCTGAAAGGCTTGCAAAGATAACGGAAGTGATATGATTGATAACTCTTATTGGTGAAAAACTTGCAAGGAAGGGGTCAAGGTTCCTCTTCTGCGGACCTGCAGAGGAATGTGAGGATTGCAGGTTCAGGTCAACATGCATAGGACCCCTCGAGGAGGGGAGGCTCTACATGATAACCGATGTTAAGGACAGGTACCAGAGGTGCCCGGTTCATCTTGGAGAGAAGGTGAAGGTAATTGAAGTTGAAAAATCCAACGTTGAGGCACTGATAGACGCAAAGGGAGCATTTGAGGGATCAGTGATCTCATTTGAGTTTCCTGAATGTGACCTGGAGTGCGGCATGCATGATCTCTGTTTCCCCGAGGGTATCATGGAGGGTGACAGGTGCAGGATTGTAAAAAATCTTGGAAAACCTGGCAAACAGTGCCCTGGCGGTCATGAACTGAGAAGGGTTCTTTTGAAGCCCCTGAATAAAAAATGAGTGTGAGTTCACAATGGATCTCAAGAGGATGGCCGCCCTCAGGGCGGTTGAGGAGATAAGGGATGGGGATATCGTTGGACTCGGCACCGGTTCAACAACCCACCACTTCATAGTGGAACTTGGAAGACGCGTCAGGGAGGAGGAACTGGAGGTTATGGGTGTCCCCACATCCTACCAGTCCATGTTTCTTGCAGCAGAGTCAGGTATAGGGGTTACAAGTCTTGCAGAACACGATGTTGATGTTGCGGTTGACGGTGCAGATGAGGTGGACCCTCAACTCAACCTTATAAAGGGTGGCGGGGCTGCCCATACACTTGAGAAGATAGTTGACTCCTCTGCAGGGCGCTTCATAGTTATAGTGGACGAATCAAAACTTGTTGATAGACTGGGCGCCTTCCCGCTCCCTGTTGAGGTCATCCCTGCAGCATGCAGACCCGTTACGATGAGACTTGAGTCCATGGGGGCCATTGTAACCCTCAGATCATCTGAGGGGAAGGACGGCCCCGTTGTAACAGATAACGGCAACTTTGTCCTTGACGCGTCATTCGGTGCCATTGATGACCCGGCGGGTCTTGAGGTGGATCTCAACAGTATACCCGGTGTTGTGGAGAATGGTATCTTCGCCGGCCTTGCAGATATGGTTATCGTGGGGACTGCTGCTGGTGTTGAGATCCTCAGGCCTAAAGGGTGATCGTCACAATATGAGCAAGGGGTATTATTACAGTGGTGGTTGTTTTACCACCCCTTAGTTTTAGCTCAAGGCTCAGATAATCGGTTTCAACCCTCTTGACCTCACCGTAGTACGTCTTCCCGGTTATGAGTGTGATGCTGAGGTAGTCACCGATTGCTGATTTCAGTGTATCCCTGAGGTCTGATCCGCACTTCATAATCTAGGGTTTCATCTATTCTTTAATGTACTTTTTGATATGCTTGTGAATCCGTTTTCATCCATTCCTTAATGTAGTTATGATCCGGTTCCATCTATGAACCCCTCAGGGACTTGAGTATCCGGGCTGCGCCAAATAGAAGTGTGAGTATAAGGACTATGACGGCTCCTGATGAGATATTGAACCAGTAGGAAACCCATAGACCCAGTATAGCTGCAAAGATACCTGTGATTGAGGCTTTAACCATTATATCCCCCATATCTGTACTGAAGTCCCTTGCAACAGCCGCTGGAACCGTTAGAAGTGCCATCACAAGTATTATGTCCGCTGCCTTTATGAGCACCACAACACTTATGGCCACAAGTGAAAGCAGGTAAAGGTAAAAGGCGTCAGCAGGCACACCCAGGACCTCTGCGTACTCCTCATCAAAGCAGAGAGCCACAAATTCCCTGTTGAAAAGCAGGGCACTTGCTATTATGATGAGGTCAAGGACGAGCATGGTCCAGAGGTCGGTACTGCTTACCATGAGTATGTTCCCGAAGAGGTAGCTGAAGAGATCAGGGGCATAACCAGGGCTGAGGTTCACGAACAGTATACCCAGGGCCATACCGGCTGACCAGAGCATCCCTATCGCGGTATCCTCACTTATATCTGTTTTCCTCGTGATTTTACCCATAAGGAGCGCAGCTGCCACGGTGAAGGGGATGGCCGCTGTCACCGGATTCACACCGAGGAGGTATCCCAGCCCCACACCACCGAATGCTGCATGGGATATACCCCCGCTTATTGAGACTATCCTCTTGGTCACAACGTAGCTTCCAACTATACCGCAGGCTATGCTGACGAGTACCGCTGCAACCAGAGCGTTCCTCATGAACTGGTACTGAAGGATCTCAAGCATATCAATCACCCTTCCTGTGTTCATGGAGCACCCTGTGGGGTATCCCATGTGCAATGAGTTCCACTGGACACCCATATGCATCCTCAAGGCAGTTGACGGCCTCATCCACTGTCCCATGGACGAATAGCCTGTGGTTAAGGCACGCCACACTGTCCACGTGCTGAGCAACCGTTCCAATATCGTGGGATACCAGGATCACCGTCATCCTCTCCCTGAGGCCATCTATGAGGCTGTAGAATGAGGTCCTGAAGGCCGGATCAACGCTTGCAGTTGGCTCATCAAGAAGGAGAAGATCAGGGTCCCGTACAATGGCCCTTGCAAGGAAAACCCTCTGCAGTTCCCCCCCTGAGAGCTCACCAATTTTTCTATCCTGGTAATCCAGCATCCCAACCATTTTGAGGGATCTGAGGGCACTTTTTCTATCATCATCTGTATATGCCTCAAATCTCCTGTATGTGCCCATCAGGACTGTCTGGAGGACGTTTATGGGGAAATCTGTTTTGAAGTGACTCCTCTGGGGGAGGTATCCGATTCTCTCCCTGGCATCCTCAGGATTTTTCCCCAGAACCTTCACAGCTCCTGAAGATGGCCTTATCTGTCCTGTTATGAGTTTTAGGAGTGTTGTTTTACCCCCACCGTTGGGTCCGATCACTGCAAGGATTTCACCTTCAGGTACCTCAAGGTTGATGTCCTCAAGTATGGGCCTGCCATTCACGTGGTAGTTCACATTCCTCATCTCAACCGCTAGCATCTCCATCACCCCTGAAGAGCCCTAAGTACCTCCTCAATGTTCCTGGTATAGTTTCCCCCCAGTGGGTCCACAACGGCAACCCTGGCCCCTATCTCTTCTGCAATGAGTTCTGCATTTCTCCTGCTGAACTGTGGTGATACAATTACAACCCTTATGTTCTTCCTTCTGGCATCCTCAATTATCAGTGATAATGTTGCCGGACCGGGCTCTTTTCCCTCCCTTTCAATTGCAACCTGTTTTAACCCGTATTCCCTGCAGAAGTAGCCCCAGGCAGGGTGGTAGACCAGTATACTCTCACCTCTTCTGTTTTTAAGTTCCGTTCTGATCCGCATGTCCAGTTCATGCAGCCTTTCAAGGTAGGTTGCCGTGTTTTCCCTGTAGTATCTGCTGTGCTGGGGGTCAATCTCCTGGAGGCCCCTCAGCGTGTTGTTCACCATCACCATTGCGTTTCTGGGTGATGTCCACACGTGGGGGTCGTATGGACTCTCGGCTGATTCATGTGAATCTTCAATGGCTGATGGGATGAACTCTATCCCCTCTGAAGTGTTTATTATCCTCATATGGGGGTTAAAAGTCCTTATTTTATCAAGGTAGTGGTTTTCGAATTCAAGGCCGGATCCAACAATGAAGTATGCTCTGGCCTCTGACACCCTCCTGAGTGTCTCTGGTTCGGGTTCATAGGTGTGGGGATCGGCGCCCTCTGGCACCAGGACAACCACCTCTGCACGGTCCCCTGCAACTGCCTCCACAAACTCCTTCTGTGGCATTACTGTAACCGCCACAATCAGCTTTCCCTGATTGGGTTCATCTGATGCCTCTGATGTGAAGACGTACATTCCAGCCACTGAGAGTATGGTTATAAGTGCAATTGCACCTATCTTCCATTTTTCCATCCAACCACCCATCCAATCTATGTCCCTGGAAATATATAAAAATTGTTAATATCTGGAACATAATTTAATAAAATTTAACATAAAGTATATAAATTCTTATTAAAATAGAGTAGTCCATGGTTGTGGTCAGTGTTTCACTCAGTGAAAAGCTCCTTGCAGAGATAGATGCACTGAGGGATGAGATGGGATTCTCAGGGAGATCCGATGTTATACGGGCTGCTGCAAGGCTTTTGATAGATGAGAAAAGAAACATGCAGGAATTAAGGGGAGATATAAATGCGGTCCTCTCCATCATACACCAGAGAAATGCTGAGGACATGGTCACAGAGATAAAACATGACTATGAGGATATAATCAGCACCCAGATACACAGTCACCTCAAGGACGGGAAATGTCTTGAACTCTTCATAATTGAGGGTGAGTCCTCAAGGGTGAGGGAACTCACAGAGAGGTTCATTGCCTGTGGGAGAATGGCCCACATAAAGCTTTTCACATTCTGATTTCATGAGCATGCCAAAAAAGAGGATAACAGCTGTTCAGGGTCTGTATTCGTGGCTGAAACCGGCCTAGGGGAGAATTAATGTCAGGGAGGATAACAGCTGTTCAGGGTCTGTATTCGTGGCTGAAACCGGCGTCATAGAGCTTGGAGGCTCTGAAGTTCCCTGGCTCGAGAACCCTCCCAACAATTATCATGGCAGTCTTCTTTATACCCGCCTCACGTACCTTCATGGATATATCTGCCAGGGTACCCCTCACAATCTCCTCATCAGGCCAGGAGGCCCTCTTAACCACGGCAACGGGAGTGTCAGGTGGGTAGTGCTTCATCAGCCTCTCTGCAACGTCCCCTATCATGTGGACACCCAGGAATATACACATGGTTGAACCGTGTCTTGAAAGCTCCTCAAGGCTCTCTGAAGGAGGTACAGGTGTTCTCCCGGCAGGACGTGTTATTATGACGGTCTGAGAAATCTCAGGAAGTGTAAGTTCGGCCCCCAGGGCAGCTGCAGCTGCAAATACAGAACTGACGCCTGGTATAACGCTGTAGGGAATTCCATTCTCATCGAGCACCCTCATCTGTTCCTTTATGGCCCCATAAATCGATGGGTCGCCTGTGTGAACCCTCGCCACGGTTTTACCGGCCCTGCAGGCATCCATCATGATTTCTGTTATCTCCTCGAGGTCCATGTGGGCGCTGTTGTGGACCTCTGCAGCTGGCGCGTATTCAAGGATCTTCTTGTTTACAAGTGAACCTGCGTATATCACGACGTCGGCCCTTTCAAGAACCCTTATGGCCTTCAGTGTTATGAGTTCAGGGTCCCCTGGCCCTGCACCTATGAATACAACCTCACCTGTAAATTTCTCCTTAACTTCAGGGTTTTCTGTGCCTTTCAGATTATCATCTCCTCTCCATTATTCAGGGGTTTACATGCGGGGGTGATCCTATGGATCACTTCATGGTCGGGGCTTTATCATTTCTATGGCCCCATGGGGGCATTCCCTAGCGCACCTCTCACAGGCACCGCAGGAGAAGGGATCCACCTCTGCAGTCACACCCCTCCTTATGGTATTCATGGATAACCTGACAAGGGGGCAGACATCCATGCAGAGGAAGCCGCACTCATCTCCCAGGCATTCATGGGGGTTCACAAGGGCATGAACCCCGGGCACACCTGCAGCCCTCTTGAAGGCCTCCCTTGTGAGGTAACCTGCAATGTGAAGGTGGGTATCCCCCAGTACCGGGTCAGCTTCCATGGATGCCAGGCAGGGGTAGTTGTGGAATCCTTCACCTGCAGCCACATCCACCTCAGGGAGGGGAACCCCCCGTATCCTATCTGCAATGTAGAAGGTGGAACCGCAGGGGGCGCTTCTTTTAACCCTCACCTCAAGGACACTCTCCTTCACATCCATATCCACCTCTGGCTTCCCGAATCCTGAGGCAAATGAGTCAATGAAGGGGTTTCCTGTAGTATCAAGTGAACAGAAGGGTGATGGGAAGGCTGCGGATTCAACCATCCCTGAAATTTCGGTTTTAAGGCCTTCGGGAACCTGACCTGGCGCATGGGATTCCACTATGAGGGCCTTTGATCCAGATTTAACAGCTATTTCAGCCGCAACGAGGTTAAGATCCCCGAAGAGTCCCGCGGCTACTGTGAGATCTGCCTCAGGGATTTCTGGGGGAAGAAGTGATGATGGATCATCCAGAAATTCACCAGAATAGTCATCATAATCAAATACAGCCACAATGTCCGGTGCCAGCCCATGGGCAGCAACTGTATTCACCACCCGGGCGCCGTATTCCCCACCGGCGACCATTATGATCCTCATGGAAGCACACCTTATCTGTAGAAGAGTATGTAAGCCACCACCATGAGGATCAGGGCAAGTACAACCCCTGTGATGGCCATGTTCCTGTCACTGCCAAAGATTATGGGCACAGGTCCTATCATTACAACTCCTGCGGCCTTAACCTCCCCCTTATCCCTTGTCTGGGATGCGCTGAGGGCTCCTCCAATGAATGTTAAGAGTATGCCTGTGATTATAAGGATTACTCCGGCGGTTATGAGAATCTCTCCCCTCATGATATCCTCCACTGAACTGTTCTGGTGTATCCGCTGTCAGTACAGCTATTGTACTCTTCATTTTATTTAAGTGGTGTGTTGGGTGTCGGGGGCTGCTAAACCCATGCTCTCTCTGAATTAAATAGATGGTTGATTATTTTACTCGGACTCCACGTATTCAATGGACACACATTCCCAGGGCTGGACCTCAGTATTTATTGTGGCGTAGAGTTCCCTATCAGTGTGCCTGAAGAGGTCCTCGCAGCTGAAACTGAGGTCAGGCGATACCTTAACCGGGTAGATCCTCCCCCTGTTACTCTTTACAATTATCTCTCCATCTCTGCTTATACCTATCACAAGCTGTTTTATTTCATTTGCCATATTAAATCCTCCAGCTCCTATACTAATCTGAAGGACCACCTAGATAAATCTGGATGATGTGACTCCTGTGCTTCAGGATGGACCCTGTGAATTTTTGTCAGCATAGAATTTCATAGCAGACGGTACTCGACCCTATGACCCATCTTTCTTCTCTCAATGAGTTCCATGTCAACCATCTCATCAAGGAGGCCGTCGTCGGCTGCAATCTCCTCTTCGGGGGTCCATGAGGGTTCTTCTGCGAGCCTATCATAGACCTCGAGAAGGGACTGTATCCTCTCAAGGACATCATGGTCGACCTCCAGGCCCTCTATTTCCCCCTTTATTCTGCAGGCGGTCTCTCTGAGTGTGTCTTCATCTGCGCTGGGAATGATGCACAGGACTCTGACCTCATTTCTCAGGAAGTACTGGCCCCTGTGAACGCTGAATGTGTCCCTCTGGATTATAAGGCCACCGGCATCCTCAACAAATTCCTCAAGTTCATGGAAGTTGTGGGGTCCTCCGGTGAAGACCACTAGGGAATACATGTTAGGGTTTATGTGCATCAAACTATATCTATACACCAGTTAGTAATATTTATATATAAAAATTTATTAATTACTATCATGGATTCATATGGAGTTCTGGCAGCTGACGCAGTAACATCGACCTTTTTCATGGTTTTGCTTTTATCCACCATGATTGCCATTGCTGGTTCAAGGATTGATGGTGTTAACCATGAGGAGGGACTTCTCGAACTCCGCATCCTCATGGATGATGTGGCATGTGCCGTTGACCTTGCAGTTGCAGGTGGGCCTGGACGTGAGGTTCTGGTTGAACTCCCACCACGTCTCAACCACACATCATCTTACAGGCTTAGGATCAACTCAACTGGGGTCTATGGCTGGGCTGATGGTTACAGGGGATTCTCAGATATATGCCCTGTTATCATTGTGAACTCAAAGGGTAACCCTGCATCAATTAACCTTGAGGCAGGCAGGAAATACTCAATAAGGAACACCTGCAGGAATAACAGGACCCTTATCATGATCTCGGAGATGAGCCGATGGTAGATGCTCGTATCTATGAGGAGTCTGTTGAACCATGGGCTTCCTACGCCACACTAATCTCACTGATGGTAGATGCTCGTATCTATGAGGAGTCCTTGGGGGTTCATATGTGACAAGTTTGAGGGGAGGTGGTCATATCCACGGCTGCACGGGAGGGCAGGTACCCCTTGAGTACCTTCTACTTACAGGTGCAGGGCTCCTCATTGCCATCCTCATCTCGGGTCAGGCTGGAATGCAGCTTGAACTCCTGGCGGCCCATTCTGCTGCAAAAACAGGGGCCCTGGAGGGGGTTACGACCGACACCCTTGCAGTCTACCCTGGTGTTACCTTTGAGGAGTACCAGAACCAGAAACCGTCCCTACTCCAGCCATCAGATGTCAGGGTTCTGAGGGTTGAGATGATTGACGAGGGCTACAGCAGCACATACGGGAGGAGGAAGTTCCGGCTGAGGGCATGGCTCTCTGGCCCACCAATGGAGCCTTCCCTGAGGGAGTCCCTATCTGACAGGGTGAACTTCTGCATGAGAAGATCCATCTCAAGGACCTTCAGGACAGAGAACCTGACTGGCACCTACCACAACCCTGCCCTTTCAGACCACTACGTCTTCACAACATCTGAGGCGGTATGGGTTCCTCATTAGATTACTCCACCACCAGATGTAAAGTGATATAAAGGGTTAACAACATAATTAAACTGTAATACTCATTCACCGGGACGCTTCCTGATACCGGTTCCCGAGTCACTGGGGTGTATTGATGGCCAAAACAAAGATGGAAAAACTGGATGATGTGCTCTCTGCTTTTATGCAGGTGGGTCAGATAAGGGCTGCGGGTATTGTTTCAAAGGAAGGGCTGCTTATAAACGCACGGACACCTCCAGATGTCGATGCCAGGATATTCTCAGCCCTCTGTTCAACCATAATGGGTGCTGCAGAGGCGGCATCAGGGCAGATGAACACAGGCGGCGTTTCTGAGATAACCGTGAGAACCGAGAAGGGTATAATCATTCTCAAACCTGCAGGTGAGAAGGCCATATTCACGGCACTGGCAGAACCGGAGGCACAGCTTGGTCTGCTGCTCTTTGAGATGGATTCAAGGGCAGCGCAGGTTGATGAAATTCTAAGGGAGATGTGAACATGAAGAGGACTTACATCCCGAAACTCGACGACCTCCTGGGCGGTGGAGTGAGGGAGGGGGCTTCTGTGATGTTCTCGGCATCCCCTGGAGTGGACTATGAGGCATTCGGTTACCAGATGCTCAACGGGCGCCTTGATGAGGGCGAGAAGGGGTTCATATTCACCAACGTCGAGGAACCAGAGAGTATAATATATGAATTCAGATCATATGGCTGGGACATAGAGCCCCACATTGAGAAGGGGGACATGTTCTTTGTTGATGGAAGTTCACCCTTCCTTGGAATGCCATCAGAGGAGCGTTACACTGTCAGTGATTACTCGGAGATAAGGGAAACAGTCCTGAATGCAATAGAGGATATTCCTGGTGGTGTGGGAGTAATAAACTGTCTCTCTGTAATAATAGATTACCTGGGGAACGGTGACACCCTTGAAATCGTCGAGGCATGGAACAGGAGGGCCTCTGAACTGGATGTTAACCTTGTTTACCTATTCACTGAATGGGACTATGAAAGGGAGCTCATGGATAAACTCAGATCACTCATAGACTGTGTCATTGACCTGCGGACGATTGAGGAGAGGGTCATAATAGGTCAGGGCTTTATGGTTGCCCATTCTGACTGGTCCAGACCACCTGAAACAATGGTACTCTTCTTTGTTGTACAGCCCGGTGGCGTTAAGGTCTATGTGCCCAAGATACTGGTTACAGGCCCCTACAATTCAGGGAAATCCACATTCGTGAAGTCCATATCCACAAAGTCTGTTTCTGTTGATAGAAAGGCCCTCTCGGCATTCCCGACAACCATTGCAATGGACATAGGTCACCTAGAGTACAAGGGTTTCATGGCTGATATCTTCGGGACACCAGGACAGGAGAGATTCGACCTCATACTGGATGTGCTCTCAAGGGAGGCTGTGGGGGCATTCATACTGGTGGACTCAACCGCACCTGAAACCTTCGCCAGGGCCAAGGAGATGATAAGAAAGACAAGGGCAGAGGCGATACCTAAGGTTGTGGTTGCCAATAAACAGGACCTTCCAGGCGCACTCTCACCTGATGAGATAAGAACAAGGATGAAGCTTGGAGGTGATGTCCCCATAATACCTGTTTCACTCAAAGAGGGATGGGGAGTGAAGGAAGCGCTTGACACACTCCTTGGACTTCTCTATGGTGGTTAAATGATTGTTAAAATTCCCTCAGGAATACGGGGCCTTGATGAACTCATCGGTGGGGGAGCGATCCCTGAAAATACTGTTACACTTGTCTATGGCCCTCCGAAGGTTGGTAAATCAATATTCAGTTATGGCTTCACGGCGGGGGGTGCTGAGAGGGGTGAACCCTGCCTCTACATATCCACGGATTACGGGCTGGCGGACCTCAAGAGGAACATGCAGGTTCTTGGTATGGATGCTGAGAGTTACATGGAGAATGAACTCCTATATGTGATAGACGCAATATCAAGCATCTCAGGACCGGCATCTGATGCTGGCAACACCTACCTCTCATCATCTGTGCATAACCCCACCGATATAATGGTGAAACTGGGGGTTGCCATA
This sequence comes from Methanothermobacter sp. K4, assembly GCF_022014235.1. Taxonomy (NCBI): domain Archaea; kingdom Methanobacteriati; phylum Methanobacteriota; class Methanobacteria; order Methanobacteriales; family Methanobacteriaceae; genus Methanothermobacter; species Methanothermobacter sp. K4. The sequence continues at coordinate 255,679 of NZ_JAKLTD010000002.1, read as the reverse complement.
AGGAACATAACTGCAGGCTACAGCATGTTCAGGTCTGTCCTGGATTCCCTCACAACACTCATGGCATTCAATGATGAGATGCTGATAGTCCGTGTCCTCACAGCATACATAATGAGGATCAAGGACGCCGGCGGAACTGCCATTGTCACATACACCGAGGGATCAGCAGACCCCAAGGTTGAAACCATGCTCAAGGCAGTTGTGGATAACATAATACACCTTGATGGATCTGAACTTACAGTTGAGGCCATGATAGGGACAGGGAGGGTCAGCGCCCCCTACACCATAGACGATGGGGGCATTAAGGTCAACCCATGAGGGATATCATGAGTGAGAACTACACCACTGGTATAGCTGGACTTGATGATATCCTGGGTGAACTGGAGCCGGGTTCAGTCATGCTGGTCACAGGTCCCCCCAAGGCAGGCAAATCTGTACTTGCAACAGAGTTCATCTACAGGGGACTCCAGGCTGGAACTCCATGCCTTTTCATAGCAGCGGAGTATGGTTTCAGGGACCTGCAGAGGAACACGATGGCCTTTAACTGGTTCATTCAAACCTTCAGTGATAAGCTTCATGTGATTGATCTCCCAACCGTACTTGGAGGCAGTAAACCCCAGGATTCAGGGAACATAAGGTACTCGGCCCTTCAGAATACCACAGACCTCATGGTAAAGGTTGGTATAGCCACAAGGAGCCTCTACCAGGAGTCAGGTATATTCCTTTCGGCTTTTGACTCTGCATCAATTCTTCTGGCATTTAACCCCCCACGGCTTGTGCTTAGGGTGCTCAAGGCCTACAATAACCGTGTAAGGGAGGCCAATGGAATAGCACTGGTGGCATATACAGAGGGGGTTGCGGATCCAGAAATAGAGGAGGGGATTTCTGAACTCTTTGATGTGCATATCCGCATGGATGGCTCCATGATATCTGCCAGTACCCCCACAGGGACCAGGGAGGCACCCTACAGGATAGGTGAACAGGGTCTTCTGGTGGGCTGATCCGGACCTGAGGCCCCATTTACTGGGCTGAAGCTATCGCATGTGGGTCCATTAAACGGCTGATGGGGGTCATCAGGTCCATTTACTGGATAGATATTTAAATTACGATTTCCATATATTACTATTATAATATCCGGGGCTGTGACGATGATCTTAACCATTCTGAGCATATTTGATTTTCTCAAGGGGGATGAGGGTGGCGAATCACTGGAGAAGTACCTGCGTAAGCTTGAGGAACTCCTTGAGGAGGAATTCGACACCCTCATAAGAATAGCCAGCTTTTATGCTGATGAAGGAGATAGCCGGGAGGCACTGGATTACCTTGAAAGGGCCTACAAGGTGGCCTCTGACATGAATGACGAGGAACTCATGGCATTTGCCCTCGACTCCATGGGGGACGTCTACCTCAGTAATAGAAAAATCAAAACTGCAATGGAGTACTTTAAAGAGGCGCTCCGGATTTATAACTCTGTTAACTCACCACTCAGAAAGGATCTAAGGGAGAAAATCAAGGAAGTCGAAAAGATCAGGGAGGCCATAGATATAGCAAGCCTCAACCGCCTACAGGAGGAGGCTGAACCTGAAATGGCCGAGGTGGACCTTGGTGCCATTGAGCAATTCCTGGACAGGCTTGTGGAAAGGATTGAATCACTCACCATGTACCAGTCACAGTCCTATGAGGACTCCATATCCCAGATAAGGGAAGCCTACCATATTGCAAGGGATATTGGTGATACAGCCACAGAGGCATCATTGCTCCTGCTCCTTGGGGCCTATTCACTTAAAAATGAGGATTTCAGTGAGTCAAGGAAGTACCTTAAAAAGGCCGAGGATCTTTTCAAAAGGACAAGCAATGATATGGGACTTGCCGTCGCAATGGTCCTAATGGGTGTCCTCGACTTCATAGAGAACAACCCTGAGGGTGTCGCATCAGCTTTCAGGGGGGCTGTTGAAATCTTCCAGAAACTGGATGAAAGGGAGATGGAGTCCGTGACCCTTGAGCTCCTCAACAGACTCTACAATTTCTGAGGTCAAACCATCAGATAATCTGCAGGATCATGGAATAAAGTGCTCTCAAAAACCCTGCAGTCTGGGGTCTTCAATCTCTTGAACTTTTAAGGCTCTGATACTGAGATAACCTTGACCACTCAGGGTTCTAAAGTTTCTGATTATAAGTTCTTAGAATGGGTCCAGAGGGAGTATGAATGCAAGCAGAACCCCAAGGGCCCCGAAGAATACCCCAATTGACCACACTATCATCACAACCCTCTTCTCGGTCATGGGTCTTCTAAGTATCCACCTTATGAGTGAGTTGAATCCCTCAGGGGGGGCTATGAGTTTGCCGTCCTCTGAGATTTCTGTGGGCCTGTGCCTGTGCCTCTCAACTACACCTGCACTGTAGAACTTCAGGAGGCCATCTATGATGTTGGGGAGGAGGACGATGAGTGCTATTATCTTGATTCTACCTATGAATGCAACAGAGGCTATACAGGCCCCTATTATTAGGGTTCCCACATCCCCGGGGAATACCCTTGACGGGTACCTGTTGTAGATGAGGAATGCAAGGAGGGCCCCCAGCATTGCCATGGTTATTATGGAGACATTGTATTTGCCCATTATGATACAGGAGGCTGTGAGGGCCGTCATCGCGATTGAACCCAGACCGGATTCGATGCCATTCAGGCCCGCCAGCATGTTTGTGAGGTTTGATGCTATTGAGACTGCAATTGGCATCATGATCATGTAGAGTATTCCAACATTGGGGGGGGCCACCCATATTATGGGTAGACCTGCAAGAAATAGAAGGAAAAGCTTTTCACGTGAGGAGAGCCTCACAAGGTCATCAACCATCCCCACTATACCCACAAGGAGTATCACAAGGAGGGTCACCATGAGCTCATAGTGGAGGCGCGGGAAGAAGTACATCCCCAGGAACATGCCTATCGTGAAGCCAAAGAGTATCCCGATACCCCCCATCTCTGCGACGATGGGCTTCGAGACTTTATGTATGTCGTTTCCAACGACGTTGGCATCCTTGAGCTTACTTATGAGCCTTGGCATAACGGTATATGTGGATGTAAATGAGATGATACAGCAGATTATTGATACGATAAGTACAGATGAACATTCAGGTGTAAAGTTCAGAACCATAGAATCACCGGATTTACCTATAGTATTAACTGCACACATTCATTTATAAATTTTCAGATAATCAGCCATTCTTAACTATATAGTATACTGTTCTGAGGGGTATCCCGAGCTCCTCAGAAATCTTTCTGGCTGGAACACCATTCCTTGCCATTTCACGAACCCTGAGGCGTGTATTCTTATCATACTTCCTCTTCTTACCCCTCTTCAGTTTCATATCGCCCTTGAGGTAGTAAACGGTCTTGAGGGGTATATCTGTGATACCTGAAATCTGCTTGGGGGTTTTACCCTCCCTTAGAAGGTTCTGCACCATTCTAACGTCCTTTTCCGTGTACTTCCTGGGTCTCCCGATTCTCTTAACGGGTTCAACCTCCACTCCAAGTTCCTCAAGGGCCTCAAGGTACCTCTTTGATGTACGGTGATAGAGGCTTATGGGACATGTGATCTTCTTGAGGTCAGGGTTCTTCTCAAGGATCTCAATTATCCGCCTTGAAGTAAGAGGCTGATTTAAATGGATCTTTTCTGCCATAAAACCACTCAATCACCTTTTATAAGGTTAAGAAACATTTTGGCCCTGTCGGTAGATGGCTTGCCAAGGTTTTCAATGCTCCTCTCCTCCTCGGCCACATCCTCCACCCTCACATGGAAGAGTTCAGCGCATGTTTCGGCATCAATACCAGCCTCCATGTGCAGCACAGCGGCACCGAATGCAAGGGGGTCAGGTTTCATGTGTAGGCCCTTCATTTTCTCCTCAATCTCAAATTTCCTCAGGAGAACATCCCCCAGATTTTCAATGTAGACCATTCCACAGTTCCAGTACCCTCTGAGGAGTTCAAGAGCCTCCTCACTGAACTCATCAAAGGTCCTCACCTGTGTCCTGTCAAGTACGGGTCTAAGGTTGGGGAAGGGACCCGAGTACTTGGAGCGGCGGTCCAGGGATGTTCCGAGGTAGTAGAAGGCAACGTCCCAGAGAATGAGATTCACGGGAACGTCCCTGAAGATCTCCCTCTTGAGTTCCTCCATTTTCTTCAGGTCCTCCCTCAGCTCCGGGTTGAGGTTACCGTTCTCATCGCCAAGACCAGCTTCATGGATTAGCCTGTGCATCCTCTGCAATCGGACCTCCATGAGTTCATCCTCGGAAATCCTGAGATCAGGCGAATATGTTCTGGCATCAAAGACTATCTCCCGGTACCTCCCCACGGCATCGTAATCCCTGAGGTTCTCCCTGTAGACAGCATCCCTTATCTCATCTATTATCTTCTGGGATAGACCTGCATATGCAAGTGCAAGGGCGGTCCTCGTGTACCTGTCATTCACTATGCTGGATTTTTTCCTGTGGAACTGTATCAGTTCCACCCTCACATTTGGGCCATACTTCTGCCTCAGCATCCTCTCGTAGTCATCGTCCTCACTGTCAAGGGTTATGCGCCTTCTGATCCACCTACCATCCTCAAGTACCCTTATAACAAGGGTGGCTGATCTTACGGCCCCCTTCTTTTCATTTTTAAGGAGCCTCATTATCTTCTTGAGGGCCTTCCTGGCCCAGAGGCTCAGCTCGGACATCTTCACCATGTAATCCCCTGAGAGGGGGAGGTGTGGTATTATCTCCGGCCTGCAGATCGCCCGGTCATTGAACCTGACCTTAAGGTTATCTGATCCACAGGGGCATTCAACACCCCCTGAGGGGTCATGGAGCTCCACCTCACCCAGGCGCAGGGTCCTTGAACATTCATGGCATTTGAGGACGGCATACTCCTCAATGTTTCCGAGGGCTATCCGGTGAGATGAGATTGCAGAGTTAACCCTGTCAAGGAGGTTCTTCTTTACAGATGCCTTCATACGGAAGTACTGGGCATGCCTCTTTATGTCATGGATGTCCTCAGCGATTTCAGGGGACTGGTGGGTGCTGTACCCGGATATTGACCTGAAGGGGTACTTGAAGCCCCTCAGCTCCATGGCCTCCTTCAGATCCTGAAGCTCCTCAAGGTTTCCCCGGAGGTATATGTAAAGGTTAAGGAGCGCATCCGGCGACTTAAGATCATCGTCAGAGATCCTTCTATCCCTTATACTCTCCAGAAACCTTTCTGACCTTGCAATTAGACCTGATTCGTTCATATTATTCTCCAGCCAGGCACAGCATACCGAATTATCAGGGGTTTATATCACATCTACATTATCCGTTCACCGATACCCGCATCACCGGGGTCCAGTATGTTCAGTGATTCACCGGTGGCAAGGACCATACCCTCTGATTTAACACCGAAGAGCTTGGCGGGTTTAAGGTTGGCAAGGACGGTAACCTTTCTCTCAAGGAGATCCTCGGGGCTGTACCTCTCTGCGAGGCCAGCAACCACCTGCATCTCCCTTTCACCAACGTCTATCATGAGTTTGAGGAGCTTATCTGACCCCTCTATTCTCTCAGCTGACCTCACTATACCGACCCTGATGTCCAGGGCTGCGAAGTCATTGATTGTCACGGTTTCAGACACACTATCCTCCTCCTTGATGAGTTTCGATTTCTCCTCCTCAACTGTTTCATCAGGTATCTTTGAGAAGAGGGGCCTGGCCTTCTCTATGACCCTCCCCGGTTCAAGTTCATGGAAGCCCCACGGTTCATCCTCCATGTTCATGATGGAGAGCACCCTCTCTGCTGAGGACGGCATGAATGGCATTAAGAGTTTCCCGAGGTTGGCCGCAAGGAGGTTGCAGAGGTATAGGCATGTTGAGGCCCTCTCAGGTGACTCCTTAACTGTCCTCCATGGTTCCTGATCGTTGAAGTACTTGTTACCCTTCTTTGCAAGTTTAATTACTGACATCAGGGCGTCCCTGAACTGGAAATTCTCCAGGAGCTCACTCACCACATCAGGGGAGCTTCTTATGGAGTTGAGGAACTCCTCATCCTCTGCTGTGAGTTCTGATGGTTCAGGCACCCTGCCATCAAAGAACCTCCCTGTGAAGGAGAAGGTCCGGTGGAGGAAGTTTCCAAGGACATCTGCCAGTTCATCGTTTACCCTCCTCTGGAAGTCGTCCCATGAGAAATCGGTGTCCCTGGTCAGCGGGGCGTTGACTGTGAGGTAGTACCTCAGAAGGTCCCTGGGGAATCTTTCAAGGAAATCTGATGTCCAGACAACCCAGTTCTTACTCGTGGACATCTTCTTCCCTTCAAGTGAGAGGTACTCCCCTGCTATTATATTCTCAGGGGTTCTGCACCCGTAGGCCATGAGTAGGGCTGGCCAGAATATGGAGTGGTGGTATATTATGTCCTTTCCTATGAAGTGAACCGCGCCTGCATCCCAGTATTCCCTCCATGGCTTCCCGGTTCTCCTGCTCCAGGCTGCAGCAGATGATATGTATCCAAGGAAGGCCTCACCCCAGACATAGATTATCTTACCATCATTTCCCTCAAGGGGTACAGGGACCCCCCAGTCCATGTCCCTTGTGAGTATCCAGTCCCTGAGGCCCTCCCTGAGCCACTGAAGGGCGTAGTTCTTAACATTTGAGGGCATATCTGATTCCTCAATCCAGTCCCTGATCTCATCCTGGAACTGGCTGAGGCGGAAGAAGTAGTGCCTTGAATCCCTCACCACGGGCTCTGACCCGCACACCATGCACAGGGGATCCTCAAGCTGGAGGGGTTCAAGGTGCCTTCCACAGACCTCACAGTGGTCTCCACGGGCACCCTCACCTCCGCAGTGGGGACAGGTCCCCTCAACGTATCTATCCGGGAGGAAGCGCTGGCAGCTGCTGCAGTAGAGCTGTTTTATGTCCTTCGCGTATATGTAGCCTTTCTCATAGAGTTTCAGGAAGAAGTTCTGGGCTATCTCGTAGTGCAGATCATCGGTGGTCCTTGTGAAACTGTCAAAGGATATGTCGCATTCCTCAAGGTCACGTTTTATCATCTCATGGTACCGTGTTGCAACTTCAATGGGTTCCAGGCCCTCACTCTCTGCCTTGACGGCTATGGGTGTCCCGTGTTCATCTGTGGCGCACACAAACAGGACATCGTCACCCCGCAGCCTCCTGTACCTTGCATATATATCTGCAGGTATGTAGGTTGACCTCAGATGACCGAGATGCGTGGGCCCATTGGCATAGGGAAGTGCGCAGGTGATAAATACTTTGCTCAACTCAACTCCTCCTTGAATCATGAAATGGATTAGAATGAGATGGGTAATATCATTAAGATGCAGTTTAGATTTACGGTTTACCTCTATATAAATTTATGTGAGGGAATTTAAAACCATTTCCATTTTCATGGAACCAGTTCAGGGGCCCTTCAGAACATTAAGGTTTATATGTACCCTTTCATGGTTTCTGGGCAGAATCCTTGCTGACCTGCTATATCATGGTAACTGTGAAGCATGGACCCATATCTTTATGGGTCACCTCAGTAAACAGTTTAAATATGGTGTCTTCACTTTTCATAAACCCCTTCTCAGAGGATGCCAGGGAGATTGTAAGAAACTATGGATCCCCTGACACGATATTTGAGGCCAGCAGTGCGCTCCTTGAAACTGTTAAACGTACAAGGGGCCAGAACCTTGATGACAATTCGCTCCTCCCGGGGAGCATAGGTGAACTTGCCATCAAGAGACTGGAATGGTACCTCAGGAGGCAGAGGAGGGGTTTCGACCATGGGGACTACGCATACCTCATGAATCCCGATATAGAGGAGTACGATGTAATTGCATTCTATGTCCTTGCACAGGCGGCGGGGGCAGGCTTCAGAGGGGGTTCACGGGAGGTGAGACTGGTCGTGGAATCTACAGGGGCCCTTGTGGAGGACCGCTTCAGGGTCCTTGGAAGCGAAAGGGATGAGATAATCGAGGAAGTCCTCATTGAACTTGGATCAGAGGGGACCAGGTGGATGGAACTCTCAGAACTCATCGGATCAGGTAAGCTGAGGCTCACAGACCTCATACTCCACAGGGGGAGGGTGGTGATTGATGAGGACGAATTCCTCGTGACATTCCAGGATCGGATAACCGACAGGGACCCCAGGAGCCTCTACGAGGCACTTGTGGGTCTGGAACTCAAGGAGACAATGATATCCCGTATAATAATGCAGAGGACAGAGGACTACATCGCGAGGGTCGCTGAGATGAGCTCCACGGTGGAACCCCACCCACTCATCCTTGAAACAGCAGAAAGGATAGGGGAGACTGTTAATGAGGTCACACCATTCAGGGGTGGACAGGTTAAAACTGCAGGTCCAGGTAAACTCGTCCCGGACGCATTCCCCCCATGCATAAGGGGAACCCTGGATGGTGTGAAGTCAGGTAACAGAAACGATGCAATAGTGCTGCTGCTCACATCATTCATATCCTATGCAAGGCTATACCCATCGGTCTTCAGGGACAGGACACCCCTTAAGGTTTCAGACCTTGATCCTGACCTCAGGGTGATCAGGGAGGAGATACTCCCCATAATATATGAGGCAGCAGAGAGGTGCGAACCACCCCTCTTTGAGGACGACCCCCAGGAGAAGCTGAACATAACCGCGAAGCTTGGTTTCGGTGTCCATGATGAACCTGAACCTGAGCATGAGGGTGAGAGTAAATGGTACACCCCCATGAGCTGCGAGAAGATCAAAATACACCTACCCGACCTCTGCAGACCCGATGAGCTCTGCAGGAGAATCACCAACCCCCTCACCTACTACAACAGGAAGAGGTGGGAGCTCCACAAGGGAAAATCGGAACAGGAAGGGGAGGACTGATAGGATCTTTGAGGCCGCAACACCCCTTGAGAGGAAGAGATACTACCGTGAAGAGTGGGATGTGAGGAAACTTCCTGACTTCATAGCCAGGAACATCCATATGAGGGAGTTCGGATTTGACCATACAGGCAGGGGCCCCAGCGACAGGTACAGGGTATTCGATGATGAGAAACGTCTTTCAAGGTTCATGAGGGCAAGGTTCCCATTTGCAGCCTACTCTTCCGTTGCATTCTACAGGGAGCCGGGTAAGAGGAGGGGCTGGCAGCGATCTGAACTCATCTTTGACGTGGACGCCAAGGATCTTCCTGTGAGGTCATGTGACTGTGAGGGGGTCTGTGAGAGGTGCCTTGATGAGGCAAGGGAACTGGTCCTCATGATGGTTGACACCCTCAGGGGAGACCTGGGACTGGGGGATGTGCACGTGGTATACTCGGGGAGGGGCTACCATATAAGGGTCCTTGACCCGGGGGTCATGGAACTTGGATCAGAGGTGAGGGCTGAGATTTTGAGGTACACCGCAGGTGCACGCCAGCCCAGGAGGAAATTCACACACAGTGGTGAATCCTATGAGATGGAACACTTCTCAATTCCCCTTGGATACCACCGGGTCTTCATAGAGAGGGCAAGGCACGTCTTCCTCCACATGAGGGGTGATGAGAGGATAGAGAATGTCACAGCAAGGACGGTCCGTGATGTGGTGAGGAACAGGGAGCTCCTCCTTGAGGACAGGTGGGGGGAGTTCAAGAGGAGGATAGGCCCAAGGGTCTACCAGAGGCTGGTTGCAGGGGTTGCAGGGATAAACATGAAGATGGTGGACGCCAAGGTCACAATTGACCTCAAGAGGATACTGAGACTCCCAACATCACTCCACTCGAAGGTCAGCATGATATGCATGGAGGTTAAGAACCCTGAGACATTTGATCCCCTTAAGAGTGCCGTCCCAAAGTTTGTTCATGAAAGAGAATAACAGCTACCTTCTAATGGCCTTCCATGGATTCAGGAAGGCGTCAAGGAACATCAAAAATTCGGGGTCCAGCGATTCAATGGTATTCTCGAGGAAATCAACACTGAAGCCATCTATTAGCTCTTTGCGTATGTGTTTTCCCATTTTGAGCCTTTCAGGTTTTGATAGGAGCCTTTTAATGTAATCAACCGCATTACTATCTCTCCTGGGGGATTCCACCACAAGCCTTGAGCCCTCAACCCATACCCTCTCATGCCTTTCTGTGAACCTCTCACTGTGCCGCCTGGACCAGACAGGGGGTCCGTATCTCTTTCTGTAGGATGGAAGTGTCCAGACCTCCATTTCAATGAGCATGACAGCAGTGCTTGATTCGTCGCTCCAGTAGTCGGCCCCGAGAACCGAGAATCCCTCATTCTCCAGGTTCCTAACTATGGAATCAAGGGTCTTCCTGAGCTGGGGGTAGAGGGCATCCGCCGGGACATCAGGCACCCCTGTGGATACCAGGATGACCTTTGAGCCCCTTTTTTCAATGATTTCAAGTATCTCATTGGAATCTGAGGTATACTGTGGTTTTCTGAAGTATTCTGGTTTCGGGTCCCTCAGGAAATTCCTGGCTGCAGTTACAAATTCAGCCATCCTCTGCAGTGTGAGTGCCGCCGCAACGTTTCTCTTGCTGTCGACAGGGTCAACCACCACAAGGGGCTCCTGGAAGCCCCCACCGGTCCCATGGCCCTCGAGGTCTATGATGTACCCTGGCCTCCACGTGAGGGCGCCTTTAAGCACTCCCTCAAAGTCCCCGTAGTGGAGAACAAGGAGCTCTGCAAGGTAACCTGCAAAGCCTCCAACCCTGAACTCGGATCCGTAGGTCCCTGTTGACTTCATGAACTGTTTGAGGAGAAGAACCTCGTCCATCTGTTTCTCCTTCAGGTTCCTCTGGATATACTCTGTGTGGAGTATGGTTCTGTCAACTGCGGATCTGAGTTCTGAGGCATTTGATATCCTGTAGCAGGGGACGAAGTCCACCTCGTAACCATCTATGTGTCCTGTAACGTAGGGGTGTGACGCATACCTCTCCTCGGCCCTGCCCTGGAACCTCTCTATGCACAGGTACCCGAGTTTCAGGCCCTTATCCTTCAGTTCATCCTCAGGGGTGTCCAGGGGGAAGTGTATGAATATATCGATGTCGGCGCCGCCTGAGAGCCAGGTCCCCTTGGCAACTGAACCCACAAGGAAGGCCTCAGCGTCGATCCCCCTGCTCGCTGCAAGTTCATTTATACATTCAACAAGCCTCCCTGATAATTCCATGACCCGCTGGTATTCTTCTCTTCTGGGTTTTATACTTTCAAGTATCCCACTGTAGTCCATGTTTGTTCACCACGTTGTCCATGGGTTTTATACTTTCAGGTGTTCCACTGTAGTCCATGTTTGTTCACCACGTTGTCCATGGGTCTATAATCTCAGTGCATACTCTGCTTCATGATTGTCCACCACATAATTAAAATTAATTAGATTCTGAAGACCTCGAGGTCACTGTAGACGGGTCCCTCTGGTTTGAGTTCACTCCTTTTAAGTGAGACCCTTTCAACTCTCAGGGTTCCGGCATCCACATTCTCCAGCTCCCCTATAAGTGCTGCAAGTTTCTCACGGTTCCTTGGACCCTTTACCCGCCCAATGGTCAGGTGGGGTACATACTCCCTTTCCTTCCGGAATCCTATCCTGGCAAATTCCATGTCCAGATTTCTCTGCAGCTCTGAGAATACCTCGGGGTTTTCAACACCAAGCCACACCACCCGGATGTACCGTGGGCTGGGGAAGACACCTGCACCCATCAGGTGAAGGTCGAATGGTTCATAGCCCTTCAGGGTTTCCTCAACTATCCCCCTTATCCTCCTCAGTTTACCCTCACCAACATCACCGAAGAATTTCAGGGTGAAGTGGAGGTTCTCAGGTTCAACGAATTTTATCTGGGCATCGGCGCCCCTCAGGATATCCTGTATCTCGCATACCCTTTCCCTCAGTTCATCGTCAACATCAACTGCAAGGAAGGCTCTGACCTTCATTTCATGATCCTCCATGAATTACCTGTCAAGTTTTTTCAGCCTTTCAAGGCTCCTGGCCGGTGTTTCAATGGTGTTGAGTATGTGGAGGTCCACCCTGCCCAGGAGTTCACTGAAGAACCTCCTCCGGAGCCCCATCTTTCTCTCATCCCTTACAAGCTGGTGGGGGTTGCAGAAGTCATTTTCAAGCAGATACTTCAGGCCTTCCTCTGGGTCAAGCCTCCTCATTGGGGGGTTATCAGGGTTTCTCTCAAGGAGAACAACCCTTTTGAGTGTGGTGGACTCCCTTATCCGCCCCCCGAAGAGCATCCCAACATCTGCAACCCCCCTGGATCTGGCATCCAGTTTCACAGAGTCCAGGAGGGAGGAGTACTCCTTCCAAACCATCCCTATATCGTCCCGGATATAGGAGTTCTTCTCGGATGCATACACGAGGACCCCGTTCTCCAGGAGGCGGGTGAAGAACCAGTCATCTGAGACATAACTGTAGGCCCCATCAAGGAGGAGCCCGTAGGTGAGGGTTGTCTTACCTGTACCCGGAGGCCCTATGATGGCAACTCCCTCCCCTTCACGGTCAAGGGCTGATCCATGGACCGAGTAGCGCCGGTGCTCTGAATGGTACTCCTCAAAGAAGTCGGCAACCGCTGCAAGGGCTATACTCTTAACCCAGCCATAATAGTCACAGTTTTTGATTATGACCGTCTTTGAATTTGCTTCGTAGAGAACCTCCAGGTCCCCACCATCTGAAACCGCGAATACCTTTGCATGGGGCCTCACATCTTCACTCATGAATCTGAAGTTATCCTCCCACTCCTCCTTGAATGAAGCGTCATCTGTGAGGAGCTTGACGCAGGCTCCATGGAGGTTGGCCTTCCTCTCAAAGAGTCTGAGTCTGGAGAGTTCAGCCAGGAGTTCATCCTTTTCCCCGGGCGTTATGAGCCTCACGCTGTACATACTATCCCATCTTCAAGGGTATGAGTTGATGATGGTGATTCAACCCGCCCATCTGCCGGCTTATTTCTCGATTATGGTCTCTGTTATGGCCATACCGAAGTGCCTTGCAGAGTCCTCAAAGTAGACAAGGACCTTATCACCCTCACTGAGCTCACTTACAGATACAGGTTCACCACTATCATTCACCAGCCTTATTGTCTCGGCGTTCTGCAGGAGTGTCCTCACCTTCACGCCCTCGTACTCTGCCTCAACAAGCATCAGGGGCCTCTTCTCGATCTTAACCCTGCCGACAACCGCGGTCCTTGACCTTCCGCTCCGGTCAACGATGAGGACCTCATCACCGGTTTCAAGTTCAGAGAGGTACTTTGTCCTGCCACCGGGTATCATGACGTAGGCCTGGACAGGCCCGGCGTTCACGCGGAAGGGCCTTGAAGCCACGTATTCACTTTCAAGGGACTCGCTGTGCACCAGGAAGAGACCCTGTGAGTAGCTGCCCACCAGCATACCCTCACCCACGTCCATCATTGAGCAGGTGTCCACGCAGACCCTGTCACCGGAGCCCAGGGGCTCAACCCTGGTGACCGTGGCGGGCTTGAGTTCATAGGTTTCACTCTCAATCTCCTCGAGGAGCTCTGCTATTGCCTTTATCTGTGAGATCTCCACGGGTTCTATGAGTACACCGTCGGTTCCATGTTCAAGGGTCTCAAGGGCAACCCTCGCCTCATCGGCATCTGCCACCGCCGCGACCAGTTTAACATCCTCGTTCTGGAGGTCCGCTATTATGTTCTCAAGTGGGATGATCTTCCAGTCCTCACCCACAAGTATGAGGTAATCCACGATGCGGCCCAGTTTCCTTGCGAGTTCCTCGTGGCCCTTGCTCCTTATCTCAACGTAGGCTGCAACCTCCTTACCCCCGGATTTAAGCTCAGCTGCCATTTCAAGGTCCCTCGAGTAATCCAGGGTCTCGGGGAGTTCCAGGGTCCCGTCGCCCTCCCCATCCCTTCCGATGAGTACTATGTCCGCCTCTTCCTCAGGGGATATGAGGGTCAGGTTTCCGAGCTTCTTTATTCTCTCGGCATCGGAGGTGTCCACTATGTGGTCTATCCCCGATTCAAGGGCTGCTGTTATGAAGGCCTTCTTCTCATCCCAGTAGGTATCAGGGGCCATCAGCCATGCGAATTTCATCTCAGTCGCCACCCCTGAGTATCCTGACGGCGTCATCAACTTCAAGGCCATCATGGACGATACCTGCAATGGCCCTGGTCATATCTGCCGGTGAATCTGCCTGGAAGATGTTTCTTCCAATGGCAACACCGGCACCGCCTGCATCAACTGAGTCCCTGACCATCTGGAGGAGCTCCTCCTCTGTTTCAATCTTTGGACCCCCCGCTATCACCACAGGGACAGGGCAGCCCTTCACAACCTCCCTGAAGGTGTCAGGGTCACCGGTGTAGTTGGTCTTTATTATGTCTGCACCCAGCTCTGCACCTGCACGTGCTGCAAGTTTAACAACCTCAGGGTCGTGTTCATCCTTTATCCTGTCACCTCTGGGGTACATCATGGCTATGAGTGGCATACCCCAGTCGTCACAGATCTCAGCCACGGTACCGAGCTTTATGAGCATCTCAGGCTCCCGCTCGGATCCCACGTTTACGTGGACGGATACTGCATCAGCCCCCAGCTTGAGGGCCTTCTCAACCGAGGTGACAAGTACCTTGTGGTTGGGGTCAGGGCCTAGGCCCGTACTTGCGGAGAGGTGTATTATGAGGCCGATATCCCTCCCGTACCCCCTGTGTCCGCTCCTCACCATCCCCTTGTGCATGAGGACGGCGTTGGCTCCGCCGCTTGCCACCTCATCAATGGTCCCTGCCATGTCTATTATCCCCTTAACGGGTCCGATTGAGACCCCATGGTCAAGGGGTACTATGACAGTCCTGTCTGTCTTTCTGTTGATTATCCTCTCAATTCTAATCTTTTTGCCTATCATGGGCACCCTCCTTGTAGATTTTACTGGACCAGAGTTTAAATTCCCTGAGCCTTGGTGGGATTCCAGCGTCCCCACTTGACTCAAGCCATCCATACCCTGAGGTGAATGACTCTTCGGTGATGGATGAGCATACAAAGTCCAGGAGGCCCCTGTTTCTTATGATTGAGGCCCCTGGTTTGAGTGTGGATGACCATATGAAGTACACCTTGAAGGTTGTATCCGGGTGGTATCCCCCTCCAAGGTCAACGCTGAGCACATCGCAGGATTCAATCCTACTGCAGACTTCTTCAAGGGTTTCATGGAGGCGAACATCCCCTGATATGAATTCAACATTATCCCTCTCCCTGCTCAGGGCCTCCATAACATCAACCGCCTCGGGGCTGTTATCAACCGCCACCACCCTGCCATCGGGCACAAGGTCGGATATTATGCGTGTTGAGTTCCCTATGTGGCACCCCAGCTCAACAACGGTATCCCCGGGCCTCAGGATCTCCCTGAGGACGTCCCGGTAGATGTTTATATCATATACCAGTCTTATCATGGCCTCACCTGACTCTCCCCTTAACACCATTCATCCGGGGATCCCCTGACGTGGAGAGGGGAACAGTGATTAATATAATCTTTTAATTTAAAGTATTTTCCCCCTAAATCCACAGATATGTTCATTATCACCCATAGAACCCCCCAGATGGTCTTCTACCCTTTAACTCCAGCATCACAGAAACCTTGCACCTGAAAAGTCAATCCCGTAAACCTCATCGCCTCCGGCATCGGGGTCTGCTGACAGGGCAAATACCGTGTTACCGAGCATTGCCATGGATGCCCCCAGTGTCCCCTCAGATAGGGCCTCCATGGGTTCTCTGAGTTCTGGGGTTATGAGTGAGGTTCCTGTGGCAAACTCACGGGAGAGTTTCATGAACATCCCGGGTGTCGGCTCCCGGAGGAGTCTCCTGATCATCCCTGCGCCCATCCGGTTTATCGCCCCAACCTTTGCTTCGTCACCGATGACCGATGCCGTGTCAAGCTCTCCCAGGGTCTCGGTTAAAACATATAGGTCCCTGTCAATGATCCGGTCTGTCCTGCCGTATCCAGGCGGGCCCTCCCTTGTTCTTATGACAATCCCACCTGTCATCTCGGCTATCAGGTCGCCCAGTCCCGTTCCAAGTTCCACCTCGGCCCTGTGGGCCACTGACCCTGCACTGTTGACTGTGACGGGGAGTTCAAGTTCCCTTACAACTGCAAGGACGCTCCCCAGGGCGCAGGCCGCGGATGCCCCGAAACCACACCCTATGGGGACATCAACCCTGTGGTGTATGCTCACACCATCCATGAACCCTGTGATTTCCCTGAGTATTTCAAGGGAACGCAGGCTAACTGATTCCCCATGTTCTCTCTCCCCGTTGACCCTCACGACTGTTCTATCTTCGGACCTCATGACCTTTATGGAGGTTTCAACTCCCCGATCAAGGACGACCCCTGCACCCCTGGAACCTGTTCTCAGGGGATCATCGGCCCTTACAACCTCAAAGAATCCGGTTATATGTGCTGGGACAAAGACGGTGGGCTTCATTTAAATACTTCCCTGGACATACTTTAACTGTTCACTGGTATATTGTAACATAAATATAATGATTTTTAAGGAGGACCTGCCATCAGAAAGAGGATTGATCTTCACACCCACAGCCTCCTGAGTGACGGTGAGCTCCTGCCATCGGAACTTGCAAGGAGGGCATGTGTCCTGGGACATGAGGCCATAGCCATCACGGATCACATTGACGCCTCGAATATAAACACCATAACATCCCTCATAGACGCGGTTGAGGATATCGGTGATAACTGGGACATCAGGGTCATACCGGGGGCTGAGATAACACATGCGCCTGTTGAGATAATTGAAAAACTTGCAGTGAGGGCAAGGGGTCTGGGGGCTGAGATTATTGTTGTTCACGGAGAAACAATCGTTGAACCTGTGATTCCAGGCACAAATCATGCGGCTGTGAGCTGCCCGGAGGTTGATATACTGGCGCACCCTGGCCTCATAACTGTGGATGATGCTGAACTTGCCCGTGAGAATGGTGTTACACTTGAGATAAGCGCAAGGAAGGGGCACTGTCTGGGTAATGGGCATGTTGCTGATGTTGCCCGTGAGGTGGGGGTTCCTGTTGTCATTGACACCGACACCCATGCACCCGGTGACCTCCTTGATTATGACATGGCACGCCGTGTGGGGCTTGGAGCGGGACTTGATGAATCAGAGGTTGAGGATGCCCTTGTTAAGAACCCCAGAAAACTTCTTAAGGGTAATGGGATTATATGAGCTGTTATCTGTTAATGAATTAATTTTTTCTGAGCTTTTCATTTAGTTTTTCAGGGATTTAGAAAATGCGTGAATGATGGGTAAAGCGATAAGTGGATTAAGAGGGGCCAGAAAAAAGAATTTTAAAATAAGTAAACTGGGGATTTAAATCGCTTCACCTTCGCCCTGTCCTGAACTTCAGGGTCCACCTCTTCTGCGGGGCATCCACCAGAGCTGCAGCGGGTACCACGAGGTTGTACCACCTGTTTCCTGAGAGCCTTGATAGGGGTTTCACATTGAGGGTGTTGCCGCTCACCCACTTTTTAATCCTCACGGTTTTTCCGAACTGGTTCCTGAGTGTTATACTGTTCCAGTATCTACCCTGTGTTATGCGACCAGAGAATGTGACCCTGATGATGGGCCTTCTTGTGGTCATAGCCCCCCATGAGGGGGTACTTGAGGTTACACTGGGGCCGGTTGCTGTGTATCTCTGGAGGCTCTCAAGCGCTTTTACCAGAAGATCGGCGTCGTTGAGTTTCCGTGGGTAGGTGTCATGGAAGTATGTCTCATAGATCACAGTATTGTAACCCTGTGACGCTATGGGTATCGTGACATACTGGGGGCTTGTTGGTTTCGGGGGCCTGTAGATCCTCAGGAAATTCATGCGGGCTATTATCTGGTCAGTGTAGTTGATGGTTGCGGTGTTCTCTGATATTATGTCCAGGAATCTTGGGTAGGCGTATCCACTGTCATGGTAGTGGTTCTCATGGCAGTCTATGACGAGCATGGGTTTCTCGTTCTTTATATCAGGTACTATGAAGTCCCTTGCAAGGAGCTGGCCGTTCATACGGCCCCTTGAATAATCATTCACGTCTCGGGTTACATGGACACTGTAGAGGACATACCTCTTTGTGAGGTTAGATGTCTGAATCTTCTCTCTCACTGCACTGTGTATACCTGACTCCTGGGGGTGGACGCCTATGATGACTGCAATGGTGTCGGTTGAGTTGAGGTCCCCGTAGTAATCCTTTTCAACATACCCGTAGGTCCTGTTTCCAAGCTGCACGGCCTGTGAGGATCCCATGAGGGTGAAGATCATTACAATAATTAAAAGTTTCCATAGATGCTTCATATTAATCAGCCGTTAATTCCTTGATAGGAAGTATGGAGAAAGGAGTATATAAAGTGGAGTGTAGGTTGTTAATTAGGGGTCGATTCATGGGATGTGGACCTTTTTATCTTTCAAGGCGGTCAAGAGCCACGAGTAACTTTTCTGCATCAATAAGCTTCCTTTTGGCACTGTCGAATCCGTTTGTCTCATAGATTACAGTACTGTAACCCTGCGACGCAACTGGAACTGTCAGGTAGCGTGGGCTGCTGGATACGGGCGGATGGTATATCTTCAGGAAGGGCATCCTTCTACGGATCTGATTCACATAACGCCGTGTTGAATTCTTCTTTGATATGGGATCCAGGAACCTTGAGTACCTGTAACCCACCATCCTGTAAGCGTTCTGGTGGCAGTCTATGACGAGCATGGGTTTCTCGTTCTTTATATCAGGTACTATGAAGTCCCTTGCAAGGAGCTGGCCGTTCATACGGCCCCTTGAAAAACTCATTGCATTTCGGGTTACATGGACATGGTAAAGGACGAATCTCTTTCTGAAATTTTTTCTTCTAATATGGTATTTTACAGCCTCATGAACTCCAGATTCGCGGGGATGAACCCCAATAATAACTGTTATGGTATCACTGGAGCTACTGTTACCGTAAAATGTCTTCTCCACGTAACCGTAACTTCTGTTACCCAGTATCACAGCATGGGCCATTGAAATAAAAGTAAATGCGATAAAAAGAAGCATGGCAAATATGAGGACCTTCTTAATTAACCGCACCCCCTAAAATAATATATATCTGTTCATCCACATAAACGCTGTGGTTCAGTCTTAATCTGTGGTTCAGTCTTAATAATTTGATGCCAATAAATAACAAAAAGTTTATATCCCTTCAGAATAAAATAACCTCTTGTAACTAATGCCTTGATGGAGGATAAAGCCAAAATGAGAAAACTCAGCACATGGAAACTGAAGCTAAGGATGTTCCTGGCAACAGCACTTTTATTTGGTATAATCTACGCCATACTCATAGCAATAGGGGCCATCATGGGATTCGGCGGTCCACTGTTCTATGCCCTGCTTGGTTTTGGCATAGTGTTCCTTCAGTACCTCCTCTCCCCCAAGATAGTGGAACTCACAATGAACGTCCACTATGTCAGCGAGGCCGAGGCCCCCAGGCTACACGCCATGGTGGATGAACTTGCAAGGAATGCTGGAATACCCAAACCCAGGGTTGGAATTGCAGAGATTGCAGTGCCCAACGCCTTTGCATTTGGTAGAACAAAATCAGACGGCAGGGTATGTGTAACAAGGGGCATACTGAACCTCCTTGATGAGGAGGAACTCCGGGCTGTCCTGGGACACGAGATATCCCACATAAGGCACAGTGACATGATAGTCATGACCCTTGTGAGTGCGGTTCCACTCATCTGCTACTACATATTCTGGAGCACCGTCTACAGCAGGGACGACGATGCAACCCTGGTTGGAATCGCAGCGCTCATAGCATACTTCCTTGGCCAGCTGATAGTCCTCTTCATATCAAGGACAAGGGAGTACTATGCAGACCAGGGCAGCGTTGAGATCGGTGGCCAGCCACACAAACTTGCAAGTGCACTCTACAAACTGGTTTATGGCTCCGCTGCATTTGACAGGGATGACCTGAAGCAGGTTGAAGGTGTTAAGGCGTTCTTCCTCAACGATGTATCCGATGCCAGAAATGAGATAAATGATCTCAGGCAGCTTGACATTGACATGGACGGTACCATAAGCATGGCTGAGCTTCAGAGAGTGAAGTACAGTGGAGTAAAGGTTGGTGTGGGTGCAAGGGTACTTGAACTTCTCTCAACACACCCAAACATGCTCAGGAGGATTGAGAGGCTCTCTGAGTTCACCTAATCCTAATTAATTTTTTATCGGAGGATTGAGAGGCTCTCTGAGTTCACCTAATTAATTCTTTATCTCAGGAGTTCAACATCTTTCTGAAAAATGATTATTAACACACTAATTTTAAATAAATGGTAGATTAATTAAATTTAGTTATATGATTTAGAGTTTAGGGATTGAGGGGGGTAAATATGGATGGAAACAGTAAATGGGGGGTAGTATCAGTAGCCTGCATAGCGGTATTCATAATAGTCCTGGATTCTTCAGCCATGAACGTGGCCATCAGGACACTTGTGGTTGACCTTGATACGACCCTTTCAACCCTGCAGGCCATCATAGCAATTTATGCACTTGTAATAGCATCATTTCTTCTGACAGGAAGCAAATTACAGGACATAATTGGAAGAAGAAGGTCATTTTTCACTGGTCTCATGATCTATGCATCGGGTACCATAATCGCAGCCCTCAGCGTCAATGCAGCCATGCTACTCCTGGGCTGGTCCATCCTGGAGGGTCTGGGCGCCGCTCTTATCCTGCCAGCCACAACCACCATGGTCAGCAGCAGCTACGAGGGAAGAGACCGTGTGATCGCCTTCGGCATATGGGGAGGTATAGCTGCAATGGGCGCAGCGCTGGGGCCAATAGTCGGGGGCGTTTTCACAACATACCTTTCATGGAGGGCTGTATTCGGTTCTGAACTCATATTCATAGCTATTATACTGATTTTAAGGCATTACATCACCTATTCAAAACCAGAGCTCTCATGGAAAGACTTTGATATTATAGGGGCTGTCCTATCAGTTATATCACTTTCCATGATCGTCATGGGTATCCTCCTCATGAATAGGCCCAGGCAATGGGTTTATGCATCCGCAATTCTTGCAGTTGGAATCATCCTCTTTTCAGTATTCCTTTTATGGGAAGTTAGAAGGATTGGAAGGGGGAAGATGCCACTATCAGATGTCACACTTCTTGGAAACCACAAATTTGCACTGGGGAACCTTATTACAGTTGTACAGCAGATACCCCTGGCAGGCTTCCTGTTTATAATGCCTGTTTTCCTCCAGCTGGTCCTGGGTCTGAACCCATTCATGACCGGTGTCACGCTTCTTCCAGCGGCGATGGCTGTTTTCATTCTCTCGATTGAGGGATCCAGGATTTCAGTTAAAATAGGTGCAAAGGGTGTTTTAATGGCGGGTTTCCTTATATCCGCACTTGGGGCGTTCATTCTGGGAAATATGGTTCATGTTGGTACCACAGTATCAGCTATCCAGCCGGGGGCGGTCCTCTTTGGATCAGGTATAGGGCTTCTCCTTTCACAGACCACAAACCTCACCATGTCAGCCGCGCCATCTGATATGGAGAACGATGCCTCAGGATTACTGAATTGCTGTAAGAACCTGGGGTATTCAATTGGAACGGCCCTCATAGGGGTTCTGCTCATCACCGGAATATTCTATGGTGCTGTTGATGCGGTGAAGGATTCAGGTTTAGCTCCAGGTGCAACGGAAAGGGAGATAGAGGCATCGATAATCAGTTATGTGGATAAGATGCAAACCGAAAGACCGGAAATAAGACTTAAAGGAACCGGGGATTACAGGGAAATCGTGAATGCATCTGTGAGTTCAGCGATGAGGCAGACATTCAGAACACTTTCACTGATACTCATGGCAGGTTTCTTCATCAGCACCATGGTTCCAGCTAATAGAAAACGTAGAAGTG
>NZ_JAKLTD010000002.1:228455-233732 GCF_022014235.1 Methanothermobacter sp. K4 | reverse complement strand
GTGGTTAGGAAGGGTGTGTGGTTCTGGTACTTCTGAAAACGTAGAAGTGGTTAGGAAGGGTGTGTGGTTCTGGTACTTCTGAAAACGTAGAAGTGGTTAGGAGGGGGGTGTGGAGTTTTCAGTACTTCTTCACAACACCCACAATGGCCGACCTTGGAACCCATGTGTTGAGGGGCGTCCTCACGATCACCGATGTTGGTGTGTAGATGCGCTCAACCCTCCTGTTGTCGCTCATGAGGTATACCCTGGTGGGCTCTATCTTACCGACTCTCTTCACTATAAGGCCATACTCGGGGTGCTTGGCTATAACTATATCCCCCACCCTGTAGTCGTCTGTCTTGAGCACTATGAGTTCCTGTCCATCCCTGAGTGTGGGGTACATGGAGTCGCCGCTCACAACGGCTGGCATGGGGAGCTGGTCAACACCGAACTGTGACTCAATGGTCACGTCAACCTTACTGTAGCCGTAACTCTTTGCTATCTCCGTGACATTACCCTTTATTGTCTCAACGGTACTGTCAGGGTCGTTGATGACGTCCGCCATGTATTCACCGATCCTCTGCTCCATCTCAGGGGGGGCTTTCTGGAAGAAGATGGTGTCTGCCTCAACCGTGATGTTAACCCCGTCAGTCTTTATCGTGATATCAACCGAATCAGCGTTCTCTGTATAGTAAAATACACCTGCAAAGGCGATGACAAGCACTGCAAGGACAATCAGAACCTTCTTCATCTTCAATCCTCCGGCATGAGTTCATCAATCATTGTCCGGGTGATACGGACGTCCATCTGTCCAGGTGCTGTTGAACGATCCGCAGAGGCAAAGGTAAGCGGGGCACCGAAAAGGGCAGCTGCAATCCTCGTGTATTTCCCGGCTTCCCCCATGGATATTGCTATTGTGTTATCCTCCACTGAGAGCAACTGGAGAACCACGAGGGTGTCTGCCATGTTCTGGGGCATAACCGCCACCTTTGCAATGTCCCCGAATTCCTTCTCCATCCTGACTATCCTCAGGAGGGCCTCCAGTGAGGGCGTCCCGGTGAAGTTATGATAGGATATGATGCTTCCCTCGGCAACGGCCGTGACACTCTCTATGTGCTCAGGGTCGGTGCTGAGTTCAACATCAACATAGCGGGCCACCTCGGCAGCGGACCTCAGGAGTTCTATCCTCTCAATTTCAGTGCCACTGAAGTGACCGCCCTCCTCCGGGGACCTGTTTGTTGCTATTACAGGAAAGTCGATATCCTCTATGACCCCTTTCACATCAGCCTTGGATGCCTCCTTGAGGGCATCTATTCTGAGCTCCAGGATATCGGCTCCTGCATCTATTGCCCTTTCTGCAGATTCGATAATGGCTTCATATGTCCTCTCAAAGATGGGGACACAGATCATGGTTTTCATTGAATTATTTCTCCTAAGGTTTGTGGAGTCCAGAGAACCAATAATTTACACTAATCTCTATATGTTATTTCTGGTAATTAAATTTTGCATGGTTGAGGTGTTTATTCCCATCATACGCAACAGTACTCAGGAGCCAAACCTTTTTGATGGGTGGTTTAACTTCAGTATACACATATAAGCCATACGCAACAGTACTCAGGAGCCAAACTCAGGGGTTCGCTGTAACCTATTTATTCACGCGGCTCATAATTAGGTATCAGGTGATTGATTTGAGGATAACTTCCATAGGTGCAGATATATCAGATAATGATACAAGCTGCAGCAGGGAACTTATAAATGCACTGGAGGCCTCGATACCGGGCCTCCTTGATGCGGGTGCAGAGAGCGCAGCACTCACGAACATAACAGGTGACGATGTGGTTATAAGTGCATTTGTAGAGGATGAGATGCTGGAGGACGTGAACAGGGCGATAGTTGAGATACTCAGGGACTCATCAGAGAGCCTTGGAGACCTTGAGGGGATATCAGATGAACCTGACGGTGCAGGTGAGGGTATATCCTATGCAGAGGCGCTTGTAAGGCAGGATCGTTACCCTGATGCGGTTATACTGGCATTTGACACCTATGGTGGTGAGGACTTCGTGGCTGATGTTGCGAATTCAGCCATAAAGGCTGCAGGCGGAATGGATGGCGTTACAGATGTAAGCCAGGAGATCAAACCAGGGGTCCGCAGGATTCCAGGCGTGGGTTACGTTTCAGATAAGACCGATGACCCGGTTGTTGTGGCGACGATAGAGGATATGGAGAGTGTTGGGGTCGTGGCCGGGGCAATGCTGGGGGCAGCCCTGGGCCACAAGAACGTGTACCTTGTGAGGAGGGGCTCACCCTCACATGTGATACCCGGCAGTGTAATAGTCTCTGCCACGGCATTCCTCAACGGAAACCTCATCGACCTTTCAGTGCCATTTGAGGAGAGAACCAGAATACTGATGGTCTGAAAATGTGCCTGGCAGGGATTCTGATGGTCTGGAATGGATGTGTTATCAGATCCAATGGGCGGGTTAACTGATTCATTATCACCAAGTATTTTAGATTTCACCAACATAGTATAGAGGGGATTTATCATGATACTGCTTGATGAGGATACCAGATGCCTGGTTCAGGGCATAACAGGTAAACAGGGATCATTCCATACAGAACAGATGCTTGAATACGGAACAGGGATAGTGGCCGGTGTGACACCAGGTAAGGGTGGCCAGGAGTTCCTTGGCCTGGGTGTGTACAACTCTGTTGAGGAGGTCAGGGAGGAGATGGATGTCAACGCATCCATAATCTTTGTACCGGCGCCCTTTGCCAAGGATGCGGCCTTTGAATCCATAAGGCACCTTGACCTTGTGGTTATAATAACAGAGCACATACCGGTCCATGACTCAATGCAGATAATGGAGTACGCTGAAAGAATGGGTAAAACTGTTATAGGCCCCAACACCCCTGGCATAATAACACCTGGTGTTGGTAAACTGGGTATAATGCCCACAAACATCTTCACCGAGGGTAACATAGGGATAGTCTCAAGGAGCGGGACACTTACCTATGAATTCGCTGCCCAGCTCACAGAGGCTGGCTTTGGCCAGAGCACCTGTGTCGGGATAGGTGGCGACCCTGTCACAGGACTTGGATTTGTGGATGTCCTTGAGAGGTTTGAGGAAGACCCACAGACCGACGCGGTTGTCCTCATAGGTGAAATAGGGGGAGACGCCGAGGAGAGGGCTGCAGAGTACATAGGTGACCACATGTCAAAGCCTGTCTTCGCATTCATCTCAGGTTCAACTGCACCTCCAGGTAAGAGGATGGGCCATGCAGGGGCCATCATAGAGGGTGGCGCGGGGACAGCGCAGAGTAAAAGGGAGGCCCTTGAAGCCGCGGGTGCGGTGGTTGTTGACAGGCCATCCGCCATAGTCAGGGAACTCAGGCGCATGGAGGGGGCTCTCTGATGTCACTCATGGATGACCTCCTTGAGGGTAAGATAAAACTCTATGAAATTGAAAGGCACGTACCCGTTGATGAGGCTGTCAGTATAAGAAGGGAGTTCATTGAGAGGATCTCAGGAGCCAGACTTGAGCATGTATCCCACTATACAATTGACATGGATAGGGCGTCAAGGAGGAACATTGAGAACCCCATAGGCGCCGTGCAGATCCCCCTGGGGGTCGCCGGGCCACTACTGGTTGAGGGTGAACATGCAGACGGTGAGTACTATGTACCCCTTGCAACCTCTGAGGGTGCACTGGTTGCCTCTGTGAACAGGGGTTGCTCGGTGATCACAGGGTCAGGGGGTGCATCTGTCAGGATAACAGGTGACTCTATGACAAGGGCCCCAGTTATAAGGACAGGATCCGCTGCTGACGCTTTAAAGCTCAGGGAATGGATCCAGGAGAACATTGATGCCCTCAGGGAGGAGGCTGAGTCAACGACGAGGCACGGGAAACTCATAAAGATAGATCCCATCATCGTGGCGGGACCCTACGTTTACCCCAGGTTCGTCTACACGACAGGGGATAGCATGGGGATGAATATGGTAACCATCGCCACAGAGAAGGCCCTTGAGCTCCTCACAGAGGAGACAGGTGCCCATGTTATTGCCCTGAGTGGAAATCTCTGCACCGATAAGAAGCCAGCATCCATAAACCTGGTTGAGGGTCGGGGTAAGAGTATAAGTGCAGAGGTAACTGTACCAGGGGAGATGGTTGAGAGGGTCCTCAAGACAACACCCGAGGCTGTTGTTGAGGTTAACACTGCAAAGAACCTCCTGGGGTCAGCCCTGGCTGGGAGCATGGGATTCAATGCCCACTACGCCAACATAATAGGCGCAATATTCCTTGCAACAGGACAGGATGAGGCCCACATTGTTGAGGGCAGCCTTGGGGTTACCGTTGCAGAGGAGAAAAATGGTGACCTCTACTTCTCAGTCAACCTCCCTGATGTGCCCCTTGCAACTGTTGGGGGCGGCACGGGACTTGAGACAGCATCCGAGTGCCTTGATATCATGGGTGTCCGGGGTTCAGGGGGGGTTCATGAGTTTGCAGAGATCGTGGGGGGAGCTGTCCTTGCAGGTGAACTTTCCCTCATGGGCGCCCTTGCAGCCGGCCACCTTGCACGTGCACACAGTGAACTGGGGAGGGGTTAGCCCTCATTGACTGAAATGGTGATGGATGATCAGAGATGGATATACGTGAATTTCTTCATGAGTACATCAACATGAGCCGCTATGTGGCTCTCGGGACACTTGACGGTATACTCGCTGTGATGGGTGTTACACTAACCGCCAGTGGGGTTGCAGGTGCCGGTGGTCTGAGTGTGGACAATCACCTCATAGCCCTAACAGGCCTCAGCGGTGGCGTGGCCCTTGCAATGTCCAATGCCTTCGGTTCATTCATAGGTGAGAGGGCTGAAGAAACAAGGACGATGCGTGAACTTGAGAGGAAGATGATGATGGATGAGGGTAAGCTGGATGACACCATCATCCACCAGCAGGCAAGGCGCCGGGTTTACATGAGCATGTTCACACATGGATTCTCAAGCTTCCTTGGCTCCTTTGTACCTGTACTCCCATTCCTTGTGATATCTGAGAGGATGACAGCAACCATGGTGACTGTTGTACTGTGCCTTGTAGCCCTCCTGGTCCTGGGCGTCTACCTCGGGAGGGTTTCAAGGGAGAACATCTACAGGACGAGTCTGGAGGTTGTTGTGATAGGGATCCTCATAGGCCTTGTCAGCATCTTCCTTGGGGGCTCCCACTGAAAAAGATTTTTTTTACATGAGAAAGGTTATTCAGATATTTGTTTTTCTTAGAATGTTTTTATCCGGAAAAATTAACTG
>NZ_JAKLTD010000002.1:226700-228358 GCF_022014235.1 Methanothermobacter sp. K4 | reverse complement strand
CTGTGGCTGGTCTTTTGGGGAACTTTGCAGAATGTTTTTATCCGGAAAAATTAACTGTGGCTGGTCTTTTGGGGAACTTTGCAGAATGTTTTTATCCGGAAAAATTAACTGGTGGGTCAGAACTTAACGATTTATAAACCGTAGACTCTTTCAACGGTCTCCTGGTGTATCATGTAGGCGTCATCCTCGCTGAAGATCCCCTTGTTCAGGAATTCAATTGTCCTCCTGGGGACGGTCTTGGGCCCGAGGACCGCGCCGGGTCTCTTTCTGTCATCCAGGTAGTCGGTCTCCATTAGGAAGCCGGATCCCTTTCTGATACCCTCCCGTATGACATCCCCCGATGCAATGAGGGATGGTGTGATTCCATGGTTCTCATCCCTTCCTGTCAGGGGACCGGAGAAGTGCTTTATAACCATGTGCCTCTTTATACCTGCTTTAGAGGCCATCCCTGCGAATTCCCTGAACTCTTCCGGCCCAGAGGTCTCGGTGTGGAGCTGAACAGGACATGAGGCCTCTGCTGCAAGCTCCATGGCATACACCATCAGCCTGTTGTGGATGGCCATCTCCTCAGGGGGGACAGGGTAGTGGGGTCTTCCAATCTCACCTATTGCAACGGCCCTCCCCTCAAGGACCAGTGACTGGGCATATTCCAGGCCCTCCCTTATCATCTCCTCGGCCCTCTCAGGGTCGTGGCCGGCCTCGAGGAGCCTTGATAACTCCGCCGGGTGGAGTCCCACCACTGCATACGCTTCAACCTCTGTCTCCTGGTTGATGATGTCAGTGTACTTAAGCACTGTATCCATGGTTTTACGGTAGTCTGTTCCGGCGTTTATGGTCCAGGAAGGCTTGTTGGGGATTATCATCCTCCTCCCACCGGACCTATGAAATTTAAGGGCCACGGCTCTCGGCCCATCGCCGTTGATGGGGTCAACGTGTATGTGGTTATCGGTGATGGGTATGTCCAATCTATCACCGCTCCAGTGTTTTCTCGGGTACCTGGTTCATGCAGCCTCTTGGCCTTCTCATTTCACCTTCAAGCCCCATCTTTTCCAGGACGGCCCTGAAGTCAACCTTTGTCTTGAAGCACCCGTCCCTGAGGAGGGGGACACCCTGTGGTGTGAACCTTGAGAGCTTCATCATGGCCAGGTTGAGGTCCTGGTAGCAGGCCACCCCGAGGACCGCCTTGAACCTCCTCTCCTCCATTATCTTCTTTATGAAGGTTGATCCAGGTATCACGAAGACGGTGTACCCTATGCTCTCAGCCCGCTCCTTGATCTTACCTATTATGCAGCGGTTGCATCCCGTGCAGACAAGCCCTGTCCTGTCGAGCCTTGCCTCGCATCTGGGGTTCCTGAGGCAGTGGGGAAGTACGAGTGCCTTCTCATGGGGGTCTATTGACCTGAACCTCTTCTCGTTGATCTTGTTCCTAACCTCAACCCCTATCTGGTCCACTATGCGACTGTTGAGTCCCAGTGTCTCTGAGAACTTCTTGAATGGACCGTAGAACATGTCCACTGTGATAAGGAGGAGTCTGGGGAATATCAACCGGTCCTCATTGAGGAGGAGCCTTCCAAGGAAGAGGCTTGAGGCGAGCATCACAATGAGACCCAGACCCGCGATGAATACCAGCTGCCCGAATATCTGATAGAATTCGTTGA
>NZ_JAKLTD010000002.1:222001-226603 GCF_022014235.1 Methanothermobacter sp. K4 | reverse complement strand
TGATCATAATCATTCACGTTCAATGGTTTATGTGGGTGTACTTAAAAATAGTTTCCCTGGATAGAATTCGTTGATCATAATCATTCACGTTCAATGGTTTATGTGGGTGTACTTAAAAATAGTTTCCCCACATCACCACTCAAGTTTTGTCAGCCAAACCCTGATACCGGGTGGTGTGTTTGAGAGTTTAACCAGGCCATTCTCTGACACTATCTCCATCCCTGAGAGTTCACTGACCGAGCAGAGCTGGTGGTGGTCCGGGTGAGTGCCCGGGGTTATCTCGCAGCTCAGTCTTATGGTATCTGAGGCCGAGACCACCATCTTCAGCCTCCGGGATCCTGGATGGTTTTCAGGGAGAACAACAAGGGGGTTTTCTATCTCAAGGAGGAGGTAGGCGAGGGCCATTATACCCCTCCTTGTCTTTTCCCCGGAGCTGAATGCAGATATAACTATGAGGTCGTCGGGTTCAAGGAACAGGGCAACCTCGTCATCGGGGGTGTTCATGAAGATGGTTCTCCCCCTGCCGGAGGGTATTATGCCAAGTGTACCTGAATCCGACTCCACAAAGAGTATCCTGTCATCCTTCAGATTGAATTCCAGACAACTCACCCTCTAACCTTCACATTCAACGTTATCTGACTGGCATGATGGACAGATTATCCGCCTTCCAACACCCTTGAACTCGTTTCCACAGTCAAGGCACTTACATTTACGGGTCTTCATCTTCTTGATGTCTATATCAGCCATTGGACCTCCAACAGTGCACATATCTATCACCAGCTTAATCTATCTTCACCATCCCTTATCTACTTTATCCAGAGGGATTCCTACACTGGACCTCTATTTTAATACCATTATCTGGCTTATCCAGAGGAGATTCCTACATTGAACTTCTTTTTTAATACTATTCCACGTAAAACCTTATTATTGAGAATAAAGATAAAGTTATATGGTTATAAAGACCAGGTGAGTTAATGAAGAACCTTATTTTCCCATTCACAGCTATAGTTGGACAGGAGAAGGTGAAAAAGGCCCTTATACTCAACGCCATAAACCCCAGGATAGGGGGTGTCCTCATAAAGGATGATAAGGGGACAGGTAAGACAACCGCCGTGAGGGCCCTGGCAGACCTTCTTCCATCACTGCGAACGGTTAAGGGCTGCCCCTTCAACTGCGACCCTGATGAACCCGGGGAGGCATGTGAGGTGTGCCGCTCAGGGGACCTGGAGGTGGAGTACCGGAAGATGCGGGTGGTTGAGCTCCCCCTGGGTGCAACAGAGGACCGTGTGGTTGGATCCCTTGACATAGGGAAGGCGCTCACAGAGGGTATAAAGGCCCTTGAGCCGGGTATACTTGCAGAGGCCAACAGGAACATACTCTACGTTGATGAGATAAACCTGCTGGATGACCACCTGGTGGATGTCCTGCTTGATGCGGCGGCCTATGGTGTAAACACAGTTGAAAGGGAAGGTATATCCCTTCAGCACCCATCAAGGTTCATCCTGGTTGGGACCATGAACCCTGCGGAGGGTGAACTCCGGCCCCAGCTTTCAGACAGAATAGGTATTCACATAAATGTTGGCACGGTCACCGACATAAGGCAGAGGATCCTGATAATGAAGCGCAGGGATGAATTCGAGGATGACCCTGAGGGATTCGTTGAGAGGTTCGCTGAGAGTCAGCGGGAACTCAGGGAGAGGATAATGGAGGCCAGGAAGCTCCTTCCAGCAGTCACCATTGACGATGGCCTCCTTGAGCTGATAGCAAGGGTCTGTGTGGATGCAGGGGTCGATGGGCACCGATCCGATATTGCAATCGTGAGGACCTCAAAGGCCATAGCGGCCTTCAACGGGAGGAGGAGGGTCCGTGAGGAGGACGTCGAGGATGCCATAATACTCGTTCTGGGCGAGAGAATACCTGGAAGGACCTATAACCGTGAAAACACCAGGAGGGAGATGCAGAGGGCCCGTGAGGAGATGGAGCGTGAAAGGGAGTCAGAGGAGCCTGAATCAGGAAGCAGTGACTCAGGTAGTGACTCAGGTGAAGGTGGAGAGGGTGATGATGAAACCCGGAGTGGGGAATCTGCTGGGGGAGGCAGCACTGCAGATTCAGGAGCCTCACCGGCGGCATCATCCCTGGGGGCCCTTGCCGCTGACGTGGAGGGCAGGGAACCTGAAACCCAGGACATGGACGTTGATATAAAGAAGCTCCTCAGGATCAGGGGCAAGAAGAAGGAGCGGCTTTACGGTTCAAGGGTTGAATCAAAGACCACGAAGGGAAGGTACGTGAAGAGCAGGTTCCCCACGGGCTCAGGTGACGTTGCTGTTGACGCCACACTGAGGGCCGCCGCATCAAGGGGGGAGCTTAAGATAGAACCCGGTGATATAAGGGAGAAGATACGCAAGCACGGTGCAAGGGCATCAATCGTCCTGGTGGTGGATATAAGCGGGTCAATGTTCTCGGAGAAGAAGGCAGCCAGGGTTAAGGGTCTCATAGAGAGATTCATAGAGGACGCCCAGAGGCATAAGGACAGGATAAGTGTCGTGGGGTTCCGCGGAAGGGATGCGAAGGTTATAATACCCTCAACAGCCAGGGCATCATCATTCAGGGATACAGTGGACAGCATAAGGGTTGGTGGCACAACACCAATGGCAGAGGGTATAAAGAGGGGCCTTGAGATACTCAGGGAGGAGAAGAAACACAGCGAGTATGTCCCGTTCATGGTTATCCTCAGCGACGGCATGCCAAACGTGGGGGTTGAGAGGAACCCCAAGAGGGAGGCGGTTGCAGCAGCAGCCAGGCTTAAGGAGGAGGATATACCCTCCGCTGTCATAAACTTTGAGCAGGGCTCAAGGGGTGGAAGGGACCTCAACATGGAGATAGCCCTGGCCTCGGGTGGCAGTTGCTATGACCTCCATGACCTTGAGGACCCATCCATTGCCGTCCGGAAGATAATGGGGCATGAGAGGGAGATGTTCTAGTACCTGCCCACCCAGCAGGACCCTGAAATAATATTTATACATGGATGGCGCTGTGAGCTCCCTTGTGGTCTCGCAGCGGATGTCCAGACCTGAAATAATATTTATACATGGATGGCCAATATCACCCTGATGAGAATCGTGGTATACCATGCAGAGGAGTGTGACAGGAAGAAGTGCACCAGCCTCAAACTCGGCAGGAAGGGAAAATTTAAAATAGTAAATAGTCTCAACCAGATACCCAGAGGTGCACTTGTCCTCAACCCTTTTTCTGAGAAGGCAGTCTCACCCGGGGACCGTGACATGGTCATGAAGAGGGGCATCGCAGCCCTGGACTGCTCATGGAAAAAGGTCAGAAAGTCATCGGTCATATTCCAGACCGCAGGGAACCACAGGTCGCTGCCATTCCTGGTGGCCGCAAACCCCACCAACTATGGAAAGCCCTGCATACTATCAACTGCAGAGGCCGTGGCGGCAACCCTTTATATAGTTGGACTGAAAGATATAGCGTCTGACATCATGTCCTACTTCAAGTGGGGTCCACACTTCCTGGACCTCAACCGTGAACTTCTTGAAGCTTACTCCCGGGCTAGGGATAGCCTTGAGGTTGTTGAGATTCAGAACAAATACATAGGAGGCTAATTATGGCAAGATTTGAGGAAGCAGAAAACAGACTATTCAATATCAAGATCTGCCTTAAATGTAACGCCAGGAACCCACCAACTGCAAAGACATGCAGGAAGTGCGGTTACAAGGGATTAAGGTACAAGGCAAAGGAACCAAGGGGTTAAACAGCCCCCTCCCCAGTTATTACTTTTCTGAGTGTTCAAAATGAAGGTTGAAGATTATTTCCATGATATTCTTGGGGAGAGGAAGATACACCTTACCCTCATCGACCCTGAGGAACAGACCCCTGAGGAGGCCGTTGAGATTGCAGAGGCCGCCATAAGGGGGGGTACCGATGGTATAATGCTTGGCGGTTCAACCACAGATTCCAGTGAACTTGACAATACAGCCAGGGCCCTCAGGGAGAACATAGATGTCCCGATAATACTTTTCCCTGGGAACACCACAGGTGTCAGCCGCCACGCAGATGCAATATTCTTCATGAGTCTCCTCAACTCAAACAACCCCTACTGGATCATAGGTGCCCAGGCCCTTGGCGCCCCGACTGTTAAGAAGATGGGGATAGAGGCCCTCCCAATGGGTTACCTTGTGGTTGAACCAGGGGGTACAGTGGGCTGGGTTGGAGACACCAAGCCAGTCCCCAGGAACAAGCCGGACATTGCGGCAGCATATGCCATGGCCGCGGAGTTCCTGGGTATGAGGCTCTTCTACCTTGAGGCGGGTTCAGGTGCCCCCCAGCATGTGCCTGAGGAGATGATATCCCTTGTTAAGAGGTGCACAGACCAGATACTCATAGTGGGTGGCGGTATAAGGACAGGTGCGGATGCCGCAAGGGTTGCAGGTGCAGGTGCAGATGTCATAGTCACAGGTACTGTGGTTGAGAACAGTTCAAACGTTGAGGACAAGATCCGCGAGATCGTTGAGGGTATTGGGTCCCTCTGATAATTTATCTTTTAAGTATTGATTAGGTATTCGCACTCTAAAAGTTCCAGTATTT
>NZ_JAKLTD010000002.1:134833-221903 GCF_022014235.1 Methanothermobacter sp. K4 | reverse complement strand
TTCTTTTTCGTCTGGTTGGTCCTGTTCTAGTTGGTTTAGTAGTTCCAGTATTTCTTTTTCGTCTGGTTGGTCCTGTTCTAGTTGGTTTAGTAGTTCCAGTATTTCTTCGTCGGGGTTTTTCTTCCTCTTTATGTATTCTTCATAAAATTCGTATTCCTCATCAATGTATTCATCCATATACTCTGGATCCATCAGGTATTCCTCTGGAGCGAGGTCAGATTCATCATAATCAGGTTCGGGGTCCATCACGTCGTCAGGTTCATCCATCATTCTTGGCATCGGTTCTTCATAAGATTCGTCATCTTCCACATAACATTCGTCATCTGAAGTCTCCGGCTCGTTCAGATCCCAGACTGGCATTTCTGAGTTATCCAGGCAAGGTGCTCCAATACTTTCAAAGAAGTCTATTAACTCACCGAGGTTCAGCATTCTCATAAAACACCCCCTTTTATACATTTCAAATATTGGTATTTATCTTTTATTTTTTAGTTGCAATATGCAAAGTTTTTATATCAGTTTGGGGGTGGTAGGTTGATGTTATGACTTTAAGGAACATGTTTTAATTACACGTGATCCTCTGAAATGAATACTGGAATACCTGAATAAAATAATTGAAGAGCTGGCTTAAATTGAATGCCATTACTGAGTGAATCACCCTTCATGGGGTTCCAGTATTTTCTGAACAGTTTCAAGTCCATCAAATGGCACCAGGAGTTCAGCCCTTTCTGTATGGTGGTAGGAACAGTAACGGGCCTGACCTGTTTCATCATCCCTTCCATTGTAGAAGTAGCAGATGTCATCAACGTTGATTATAAGAGGTAATAGCTCCATGTGATCCCTCTTGTGCTCTGTTACAAGATAGATCCTGCTGCTGTCCATGGGCTCATTGCTCTTTATCTTCACTGCCCTGAACGGAAATTTTGTTGACATGTACCTCTTAACGGTGTATTCATAGACCCCACCATTCAGGACGCCCTCACCTGGAATAACAAGAGATGTTCTACTGTAAATATCACCCATAATATCCCTGAGTTCCAGCAGATAACCTATCAGTATACTGTAACGTTTCCTGTACTCATCCTCAGATACACGGGGCCCATGACCCTCCCATGTGTTCCGGTATCTTGAAACTTTCCTTAGAATTGTCGGGATATCAGGATCCGAGAGTACCCTGAGGAACTCATCATCAGGTTTTCCGAAGGATTTGCGGATCTGATTCCTTGTGTAATTATCATTAAGAGCCATTCTAAGTATTCTACTTAATTTAAACAGTTTTGTTGTCCAGTTCCCAAAGGTCGGCCTGTAAAACCACTCTTCCATTGAATCACTTAGAGATTCCCTCAATTTTTCCTGGAAGAGTATACCATAGGATGAAAGGCCACTCAGTATAAGATTGAAATTGAACTCCGATAGCACCTCAAAGAATTGCAGAAGATATTTGACCCGGGTCTCGTACTTATCAGATGCCAGACCCGCCCATATAACTGATGCAAGTGGAAATGGAAGTTTTTCAGCCCATTTTTCAACTTCAAAGTCGCTTTCATCCTCTGAAACATCCTGGGGGATGTCAATGTTCTCCTCCATGTCCTCGCCGAGGTGATGGTATCTTTCAGCGGTGTTAAGTATTATGAGGTTCTGCATGGTCCTTGTTATGGCGGTATATATCACCGAGTCGAGGTTTTCACCGTGACTCCACTTTTCAGGAATCCAGATTATCACGTTTCTCGCTTCCCAGCCTTTAAAGCTGTGTATGGTACTTATCTTCATTCTATTATCTGAGGCAAATATTCTCTTATTGGAATTTTTATCATTCTCCCTAAATAGGTGATCTGTTTTCTTATTGTATGCTCTGAAAAATTCTGCAACCCGCAAGCCCATCTCATTTGTGGGTACAAGTACCACTATGTCAGAGTCATTGGCACCTTTGTTCTTAAGTGACATGTAGGCCTCAAATATCTCAGCGTCCCAGTCATCGGGATTCACATTCTTCCATATGACGGAGCTTTCACTGAAGAGTGTTTTCTGGCTGACGTCAAACTGGCTTTTATTCAGTTGAAGGAATGATTCCCCAAATTTACATGCGAATTCAGATATTTCTGGCGGTAACCTGTGGATGGTTCGAAGCTCCCTCCATTTACCCCTGAATTTCACCCTGCCTGCACCGGACATATCATCAACCCATCCAAGGTCCCTTTCATAGATATTCTGTGTTTTATCACAGACAAAAAAAAGCTCGTCCCTGTCTGTGAGGAAATTTGATAGTAGATCATACCATTCCCATTCAAAATCCTGACCCTCATCAATCAGTATTGCATCAAACCTGTAATCTGATATGTCATAATCCCAGATTGACTCAAGGAGGCATTCGACGGGGTCCTGGGAGTCGCAGGGGATTCTAAGCTCATTTATAATGTCTGAACAGAAACCATGAAAGTGCCTGAATGTGAGGAGTGACCAGTCAAAGTTGTAGGGGGTCTTATCCACCATCTCCCTTATGTGGTACCATAATGTGCGGTTGAATGTGACTATGAGGACCCTGTGACCTTCTGCAGCGAGTTTCGCTGCTCTATGGGCTATTACAAGAGTTTTACCACTTCCCGCGACACCTTTGAGTCTTCTATGGCCTGGTTCTGGGTTTGCATGCCTCTGCTGCTCTTCTGTAAGATGGATTCCTGTTCTTTTGTCCCTGTGGTATGGTGGTATTATCCATGATTCAAGTTCCGAAGCCCATTCTGGTCTCATATATCTACTTTTCTTGTACCTTAATGCTGGTATTATGAGTTCAAGGCAGTCTTCAGAGAGGGAGTCATATCCAGCGCAGCTTACATATCTCTCATAACCGTTGAATGTTTCCTCAACATCATCAGTTTTCATCCCATCAACATATATTCCCATCCTTACGATACCGTAAATTTTCCGGTCTTCATCTGTCATCTCCCCCATGGATGGGATTAGCTGCTGTATAATCTTCTTTTTGTAGTATTCAAGGCGCTTTATTTCGGTTTCAGGGTCTCCATCTGCATCATCGAGGACACTGTAAACCATGATCCCCACCATGGGATTAACGAGAATAAGGTCGGGTCTGGAACCATTGAGGTGGGGTTTAAAATACAGCTTCCAGTCATCTGGAAGTTTTTCCCTGAGAAAAGAGATGAATCTTTCTTCACCAGAGCTCAAGTTCCTCGTCTTCTCCTGTGGAATATAAACCCTCCCTTCACTCAACAAACAACCCCCTGTTTATTGAAGAATATTCATGTTTCATTTTCACATTCATAGGTTAAATACTTGCTACCATTGACGCCATCAATCTAAACGGTTAACTAATAATTCACAATACATATATTCTTATGAAGAACCATCTGGTGGCCCATATTCTGAACCGTGTTGCTGACTACATGGAACTCAGGGGCGATGAATTCAGGACAAAGGCCTACAGGAGGGCCGCGAGGACAGTGGAATTTCTAGGGGAGGACATAGAGGATGTGGCAGCCCAGGGGAGACTTAGGGAACTCCCGGGTATAGGGGAGAACATCGCTGCAAAGATAGAGGAGATACTATCCACGGGTTCACTCTCACTCCTTGAGAGACTGGCTGGGGAATACCCGGTGGACCTTGACTCCCTCCTCTCGGTGGAGGGTGTGGGTCCCAAGACTGTTAAACTCCTCTACGAGGAACTGGGGATAAAGACACTGGACGACCTTGAGGAGCAGGCAAGGAGGCACCGTATAAGGAGGCTCAGGGGGATGGGTGAGAAGAGGGAGGCCATGATACTCCGTAACATTGAACTTGCAAGGTCAAGGATCTCCAGGAGACCCCTAGCCTACGTGGTCCCCCTTGCATCCAGGATAAAATCAGAGCTCCTTGAACTTGAAGGTGTCAGGAGGGTTGAGGTGGCAGGCTCCATAAGGAGGGGCCGGGAGACCGTAGGGGACATCGACATACTGGTGACAGCCACCAACCCGGAGGGTGTCATGGACCACTTCACCTCCATGGACCTGGTTGAGGAGGTCGTGGTTAAGGGCCCCAGGAAGTCAACCGTCCGCCTCAGGGAGGGCCTTGACTGTGACCTCAGGGTCTTCGATGACGAGGTCTTTGGCTCGGCACTCCTCTACTTCACAGGCTCATGGGAGTTCAACGTGGAGCTACGGAGGATAGCAATCTCCTCCTCAATGAAGCTCAGTGAATACGGCCTATTCAGGGGGGATGAGAGGGTCGCCGGGAGGACAGAGGCCGAGGTCCTGGAGGCACTTGGCCTGACGTACATTGAACCTGAGCTCAGGGAGAACCGTGGCGAGGTGGCCGCAGCATTAGAGGGGAAACTCCCTGACCCTGTAAACCTCTCAGATATCAGGGGAGACCTCCACATGCACAGCCTGTTCAGTGACGGCATCGATGCAATGGAGTACATGGCAGAGTACGCATCCATCCTGGGGAGGGAGTACATTGCCTTCACTGACCATGCAAGGTACATCGATGACATTGATGCTTACATGAGGGCCGCCGATCGTATCGAGGACGTGGAGGTCCTTGCAGGTGTTGAGGTCAACATACTCCATGATGGAAGCCTCGAGGTCCCGGATAGAATCCTGCAGGACTTTGACCTGGTGGTTGCAAGCATCCATGACCCAGGGAACATCACAGAGAGGCTACTCAGGGCAATGGAGCATGACCCTGTGAATATAATAGGCCACCCCACCGGCCGCATACTCGGGTCACCCGAACCAGTCGTTGACATGGAGAGGGTTGTTGAACGTGCCTCTGAACTTGGAGTTGCCCTGGAGGTGAACTCCAACCCCCTCCGACTGGACCTAAGGGACACCCATGTCAGGATGGCGGTTGAGGCAGGCTGCAGGATCGCAATAAACAGTGACGCCCACTCAAGGGGGGCCCTTGAGAATATCAGGTGGGGTGTTATAACCGCAAGGCGCGGCTGGGCAGAGTCAGACGATGTAATAAACACCATGGGTATCAGAGGGCTCAGAAGGTGGCTTCGCGGGTAGGGTGAGGGTTATGACATCAATTCTGATCGTGGAGGACGAGGCACTCATAGCATCAGACCTTCAGATGAGACTGGAGGATATGGGTTATGATGTGGTGGGTGTTGCAGCTACAGGTAAAGGGGCCCTCAAGCTGATAGCAGAGAAGAGACCCGACCTTGTGCTCATGGATATAGTTCTGAGGGGTGAGATGGATGGTGTGGATGTGGCCCGTAGGATAAGGGACCTCAGGGTCCCGGTGGTGTTCCTCACAGCCTACTCTGACCCTGAGACCATAGGGAGGGCCAGGAGGGCCGGGGCCTACGGTTACCTCCTCAAACCCTACGATGACCGCACACTTAAGGTGACAGTTGAAACAGCACTCAAACGTTACCGGGCGGATATAAGGGACCTCCTGAAGGTTCCCAAGGAGAGGAAGACCGGGGCAGTCCCGGGGGTCCTTGTGGTGGAGGATGAGGCTATAGTCGCAGCCGACCTTTCACATAAACTGGAGGAGGCAGGGTTCAGGGTAGTTGGTGTTGAGGATACAGGTGAGGGTGCTATTTCAGCGGCCTCAGAACTCGAACCTGACGTTGTGATCATGGACGTCTACCTCAGGGGTGAGATGGATGGTATAGAGGCCGCGGAGGTGATACAGGGTGAGCATGGCATTCCAGTAATATACCTCACAGCATACTCCGATGACTCAACCCTCTCCAGGATACTCGAGACGGAACCCTACGGTTACCTCCTCAAGCCCTTCAGCACCGAGCAGCTGAGGGCCGAGATCGAGGTGGTCCTCCAGACCATAAGGGACATGGAGGATTACTCAAGGAGGATGCATGAGGTCATCGTCACCAAGGCCGAGGAGATGAAGATAGAGAAGACCGGTGTCTTCTTTGTATCCTCGGTGATACTGGGACTTGCAGCCTACGGCTTCATAACATGGAGCATGACCTGGCTCATGTACACACTATTCATCCCCGTAGTTTACAGCCTCCTGCACCTTACCTTCAGCTTCAGGGACCCTGAAATACCCCTTTCTGATTCAATGCCCATGGTGAGCATCATAGTCCCCGCCAACAACGAGGAGAACACAATTGAGAGGTGTGTTGAGACCCTCTCATCACTGGACTACCATGTTAACGGGAGGAGGAACTATGAGATCATAGTTGTGAATGATGGTTCAACGGACCGTACCGGTGAGATACTCGAGGATCTCGTGAGGAGGTACAGGCACCTGAAGGTTGTAACAAGGAGGGCCCCCTTTGCATTCAATGGTAAGGGGTACGCCCTTAACGATGGCGTCACAATGGCCGAGGGAGACATCATAGCGGTCTTTGATGCCGATGCAAGGGTTGAACCGGACTTCCTCAGGAACATAGTACCCTACCTTGATGGGGATGATGTGGCCGGCGCCCAGTCCCGGGTGAGGATGTACAATGCAGATGAGAACCTCCTCACCAGGATGCAGGACATTGAGTTCGCCATATTCGGCAACGTGATAATGAGGTCAAGGATGAACATGGATGTCCCGACCTTCCTTGGGGGTAACGGCCAGCTGGTCAAGAGGAGGGTGGTTGAGGAGATAGGGGGTTGGGATGGCTACGCTGTCACAGAGGACCTCAACCTCAGCGTCAAGCTGATGCTCAGGGGGTACCATGTCAGGTACTCCCCTGAGGCTGAGGTCTTCCAGGAGGCTGTGAGTGAGTGGCCGGCCTTCTTCAGGCAGAGGACCCGCTGGCTCACAGGTAACCTTGAAACCCTCTTCGTATACCTTGCACCGATGATCGATGCCCCCATAGGACTTCACAGGAAGCTCGACGCAATCTTCTACCTCTTCTCAATGTTATTCATAGGATTTGTGATGCTGGGGTACGTTGTGTTCATCCTGAACCTGGCAGGCTTTGGATTCAGGATGGAGGCTCCCTTCATAATTGGACTCATATCCACCATAGCATTCTTCCCCCTCGCAGTGAGCGGTATAAAGATGGACGGCTACAGCGTCCCCCGCACCCTTGTACTGGCCATTGAGTACTGGGCTTACTGCCTCTACCTCCTGCCCCTCTTTGTCATTGCAGCACTTCACATGCTGCGGAGGCGTGAGAGGCGCTGGGCCAAGACGGTACACAGGGGTGAGGGCTGACCATGTCATGGTATCGCAGGTATAGAAGCTTAACACACCCCTGAGCATCCCTGGATATTGAGCTGCTTTACGCAGCCCCCATCAAGCTGACTTTATGATTAAGGTCGTTTATCTCCTTCCAATAAGCAATTCACCACTCCTCCCATCAAGCTGACTTTATGATTAAGGTCGAAAACCACTGGACCTCCGCGGTGATCTGTGTGATAAAATCCATTCAGTCCCGCTTCAGGTTCTTCCTCCCGAAGACCAGGTACAGTGGCACACCCCCCATGATGAGGAGCAGCCCTGCGAAGATTGTCCAGGTCGTGGTGTTCAGAAGGAGGTAGATACAGATAAGGACGCCCAGAACACTCTTCATGGGAACAGGACGCCCCTCCCTCCTTTTGAGTACACCCAGGGAAATACATGTAGCAGTATAGGGAATCAGCAGAGTCAGAACAGAGAGTTCAATGAGCCCCGAAGCTGTGCCGGTTAGCGCCGCCAGGAGGGCTGTGAGGTTCTGGACAAGGATGCTGATGTGGGGCGTCCCGAACCTCCCATGCACCCTGGAAAGGAAACCCGGAAGGAAGCCGTCAGAGGACATTGCAAAGAGCAACCTTGCAGTTGTGAGCATCCCGGCCTCCTCTGAACCTGCAATTGAAAATACAGCACCTGCGGTAAGTATGAGGGCCCCAAGACCACCAAGGAGACTGTAACCCGCAACGGTGAGGGGTGCGCTTGAGGCTGCAAGCACCCTCCATGGTACAAGGCCAAGTATAACAGCATTGGTGAGGAGGTAGAATAGCATCACAAAGACCATACCCAGTGTTATGGCGAGGGGTATGTTTCTCTCGGGATTTTTAACCTCATCTGCAGGGACCGTCACAAGCTCAAACCCGACGTAGGCCCAGAACACAAGTACGGTGACACCGCCAAGGGCACCGAGGCCCATGGGTGCCAGGGGAGTGTAATTACCTGTAAGGGTTGTCGGGTGGAGGGCGAGGTACACCACCCCCAGGATGGCAAAGAGGAGCACAGGCGCCACCTTGAGGACCGTCAGGATATCATTCACCTTACCCGCCCTCCCAACCCCTGAAATGTTTATGAGGGTGAGTGAGACGATGAACAGGACCTTTATCAGGGCCTCCCAGATGGCATTCAGGGGGATGAAGTATTCGAGGTAGTAGACGAAAGCTATGGGGAACACCGCTATGGCGATCCACGAGGAAACCCAGAGCGACCATCCGGTTATGAAACCCGCGAAACGTCCAAGGGTTTCACCTACATAGGTGTAGGGGCCCCCGGTCACAGGGAGGATCCTGGAGGCCTCAGAGAATACAAGTGCAATAACCACTGCCATGAGGCCGGCCAGGAACCAGGCCAGTATGGAGGCCGGGCCAAGGCTACCTGCACCATAGGCAGCCACGATGTAGATGTCGGCCCCCACTATGGTCCCGATTACAAGGTTGATGGTGTCAAAGAGGGTGAGTTCCCTCCGCAGCGGGTTCTTCATGGATTAAATTAAGTGAGATAACCTTAATAGTTGTTCCCGGGGACCGGATGGAAACATTTATAGATGCAGGGAATAAATGAAAAAATTGGACACTCTAACCTTGAGCTTAAGGTATTAAGAGATTACATTTACAGGGGTGGTAGTCTGATAGAGGAGGGATCTGTGATAAGGGGCCCCTTCTGGCCGGAAACGGTCAGGGTGCTGAAGGCAGTGGATGGTGGAGAAAGCATAATAATCTACGGTGTTACAGTCAATACCGGGTCCCCTGTGAGCACAATACTGACCATGGAGGACCTTGAAAGGGTTGAATTCGTGAGAACGGCAGACTTCAGGGCTGATCCACATGAATTCTTCATGGGCATAGAGGCATACCGCCTCAGAAACGCCTCCCTCTTTGACGGCTACCTTGCAATGAACACATCCCGGATAGACCCCCTCCCATTCCAGCTTGAGGCGGTGTACCGCTACGCCCTCAGCATGCCCCGCATGAGGTTCATGATAGCCGACGACCCGGGCGCAGGTAAGACCATAATGGCCGGGATGATCATAAAGGAACTGAAACTCCGGGGAGCCGCCAGCAGGGTCCTCATAGTAACACCTGGCCACCTCAAGGCCCAGTGGCAGCGTGAAATGAGGGAGAAATTCCAGGAGCACTTCGTTGTCGTGGACCGATCATATATGAGGTCAAGGCAGGGTGAAAACCCATGGATGATTGAGAACAGCTACATAACCTCCATTGACTTTGCAAAGCAGGATGACGTGATGGCATCACTATCATCAACAAGGTGGGACCTTGTGGTTGTTGATGAGGCCCACAAGATGAGCGCAAGGGTCAGATCAGAAAACAAAACAGATAAAACAAGGAGGTACAGGCTCGGCCATATACTCTCCAGGACATCAGACCATATGCTCCTTCTCACAGCCACCCCACACAGCGGTGACCCCGATGCCTTCAGGCTTCTCCTGGACCTCCTCAGACCCGGATTCTTCTCAAACCCGGAACTCATACAGGAGGCAAGGAGAAACAGGGACAACCCACTCTTCATAAGGAGGGTGAAGGAGGAACTCAGGGACTTTGATGGGAAGCCCATATTCCCCAGGAGGTACACCCACACCCACAGCTTCAACCTCAGCGACAGGGAGATGGAACTCTACAATAAGATCTCACGCTACATAACAGAACAGTACAACCGGGCCATCTCAACCGACAGGAGGGCCCATGTATTTGCAATGATGCTCCTCCAGAGGAGGATGGCATCAAGCATATACGCGGTTATGATGTCCCTCAGGAGGAAGAGGGAAAGATGCCTCCAGCTAATGGAGGACCTTGAATCCGTGTCCCGGATAGAGGTTCCCGGTGACTACAGCGACCTGGAGGAGAGGAAGATCTGGGAGATCGAAAGAATCCTCGAGGGAAGCACACTGGCGGAGTCCCTCCCTGAACTCAAAGCAGAAGTGAGGACCCTGGAGGGACTTATAGAGGATGCAGAGAGACTCCTGGAATCAGGGACCGAGACCAAGCTCGGGGAGCTTCAGAGGATCCTGGAGGAGATAGGTGATGAGAAGATACTCATCTTCAGCGAATCAAAGGACACCGTCGACTACCTCCTTGAGAGGATAGAGTCCTGGGGGTACAGCGTGTGCACCATTCACGGTGATATGGGCATGGATGAGCGCATAGCCGCCGAGGAGGACTTCCGGAGGAACCGGCAGGTTATGGTTGCAACCGAGGCCGCGGGTGAGGGTATAAACCTCCAGTTCTGCCACATAATGGTCAACTATGACATCCCCTGGAACCCCAACCGCCTTGAGCAGAGGATGGGGAGGATACACCGGTACAAGCAGAGGAGGGACGTCCACATATACAACCTGGTGGCCGGGAACACCAGGGAGGGCCTCGTGATGAGGAGGCTACTTGAGAAACTTGACAGCATCCGCCAGGACATAGGATCAGATAAGGTCTACGATGTGATCGGTGAGATATACACCGAACGCGACATTTCAGGCATAATAGAGAAGACCCTCAGGGGTGAATTGAGGGACGACGAGATAGATGAACTCCTCAAACCATCCGAGGATATCCTTGAGAGGATAATGGATGAGCAGCTTGCAGTTGAGGTCGACTACACCCGCATGAGGGACATAAAGCGCATAATAAAGGAGCGGAAACTCGCACCGGAGTACGTTGAGGAATTCTTCAGAACGGTATTCAGAAGGATGGGGTGGAAGTACACCGAAAGGAAGGGCCTCTACACCATCAGGACACCCCATGAACTGCTTCGCATCTGGAACGATGAACTCAGAAGGAGGTACGGGACACTGAGGAGGGAGTACAGGAACCTCACCTTCAACCCGAGGACAGATGAACACGAGTTCATATCCTTCGGCCACCCCCTCCTCGAGGCCACCATAAGGTACACAGGTAAGAGGTTTGGAGACGCGCTCCTCCAGGGCTCAACCTTCAGGGACCCATCAGGGAGATACAGGGGAACCATATGGTTCTACAGGGGAAGGGTCACAGATGGGAGGAACGAACCCGCAGGTGAAAGGGTCTTCGCCCTCCAGGACACCGGAGAGGAGGTGGTGGAGGTGAGTCCAATGATCCTCTGGGACCTTGTACCCGACAGCCACCCGGTCGAGGATGATGTGAGCGAGGATCGGGCCAGTGCAGCCGCAACCAGGGCCTTGATGAGGTACATGGATAAACTGAGGGATGAGAGGAAGAAGAGAACCGGCATAAAAAGGAAGTACGGCTTGAGATCCATACAGTACCTCATAGACACCTCCCAGGCAAAACTCATCGAATACTACAGGCGCCTCGATGAGGGGGAGGACATGGGCATAGCCATAAGAAATGAGGAGGAAAGACTCGAGGAGTACAGGCACAGAAAGAGGGAACTCGAAAGGGAGATGGAGATGGAGGAGACCCTCACAGCATCACCCCCCGAACTCCTTGGAATGATACACGTGGAGGCCCCTGAGATC
This sequence comes from Methanothermobacter sp. K4, assembly GCF_022014235.1. Lineage (NCBI taxonomy): Archaea > Methanobacteriati > Methanobacteriota > Methanobacteria > Methanobacteriales > Methanobacteriaceae > Methanothermobacter > Methanothermobacter sp. K4. The sequence continues at coordinate 210,304 of NZ_JAKLTD010000002.1, read as the reverse complement.
CCCGGCAGGGAGGACATAGAGATGATAGGAATGAAGGTCACCATGGACCATGAGAGGAGCAATGGAAGGATACCCGAGGACGTATCAGGGGAGAACCTTGGATTCGATGTGAGGTCGACCTCAGAGTCAGAGGTCAGGTACATTGAGGTCAAGGCGAGAAGCGGAAGGGATAATATTGAGCTTACACAGAACGAGTGGCTCAAGGCCAGGAGGTTCAGGGAGAACTACTGGCTCTACGTGGTCTACAGTGCCACTGAGGACCCTGAACTCATCACCATCCAGGACCCATACGGTAAACTTGAACCGGTGAGGAGAGAGGAAGTGAGGTACATCGTACCCGGTGAACAGATAAGGAGAACGGAGGAATAATCATGGATGAGAGATTTATCGAGAGGACCTTCCCTGTTGCCAGGGTGAGTGAGAACTCTGCACGTGAGAAGAATATAAGGCATGGTCATATTTCCACCCTTCATATCTGGTGGGCCAGGCGACCCCTTGCGAGCAGCCGGGCCACCATCTACGCCAGTCTGATCCCCTCAGCGACGGATGACCTGGAGGAGGTCCGGGTTAAGGGGTTCATTGAGGAGTTGAGTGAATGGGAGAACAGCTTGAATCAGGGGATGATTGAGAGGGCCCGAAGGGATATAAGGGATTATCATGGCCGGCCACCCCGTGTACTGGACCCCTTTGGGGGTGGTGGCAGCATACCCCTTGAGGCCCTCCGTCTGGGGTGTGAGACCTACAGTATGGACCTTAATCCGGTGGCTGTCCTGATACAGAAGTGCACCCTTGAGTACCCCCAGAGGTATGGAGCTGATGAGTCATGGGCTGATGCTGAACCCAGGCTTCTGAGGGATGTTAAGAGGTGGGGGGAATGGGTCCTCAGGGAGGCTGAAGAGGAGCTTTCACGTTTCTACCCGGAGGATGATGATGGTTCAATCCCCGCGGCCTATATCTGGGCCAGGACACTACCATGCCAGAATCCTGACTGTGAGGCAGAGATACCCCTTATGAGACAGTACTGGCTTGCCAGGAAGAAGAACAGGAGAATAGCCCTTAAACCTGTGGTATCAGGTGGTGGGGTTGAATTTGAGATCATGGAGGACCCTGACTTTGACCCGTCTAAGGGGACCATTTCAAGGGCCATCGTAGAATGTCCGGTCTGCGGTTCAACCATACCCGCCAATGACACGAGGCGCCTCTTCCAGGAGGGTAAGGCGGGTGAGAGGCTCATCGCCGTGGCACTCACACATCCCAAGCGGAGGGGTAAAACCTATCGCCTTGCAACTGAAAAGGACCTGCAGGCCTACCTGGAAGCCAGGGAATACCTGGAAAAGAAAAGAAGTGAACTCATGGAGGAGTGGGGAATAGACCCGGTCCCTGATGAGCCAACACCCCTAGGGAAGGGTAGTGGGGCTGAAAGAGCATTTTCTGTTAGAAATTATGGTCTTGACACATGGGGTGATCTTTTCAATGCCCGGCAGAAACTTGCCCTCATCACCTTCACCGAGAAAATCCGCCAGGCCCATCAGAAGATGCTGGGGGAAGGATACCCGGAAGACTACGCAAAGGCAGTGGTGAGCTACCTTGGATTAGGACTGGACAGGATGGCTGATAGAAATGGTTCTCTCTCTATATGGAATAACATAGCTGAAAAACAAGAACACACATTTGGCAGACAAGCTTTGCCAATGGTTTGGGATTATGCCGAAACTAATGTTATAAAAGGCGTTCAAGGCTGGGTAAAACAGTTTTCATATACTATAAATACATTAGAAAAAATTTCAAGATTTTTTTCAAGAAGTTCCAACCCCATTTCTAATGTTGTTCAGGGTTCTGCGGTTTCTCTTCCCTTTGATGATAATTATTTCGACGCGGTTTTCACTGATCCCCCATATTATGATAATGTCCCCTATTCGTATCTTTCAGATTTCTTCTATGTATGGTTGAAGAGGGCGCTGGGTGATCTTTACCCTGACCTCTTCATGACACCCCTCACCCCTAAGAGGGGTGAGATGGTTGCCTACACCAATAATAAGAGTATGGATGAGGCCCGGGAGGAGTTCGAGTCCATGCTCAGGAACTCCTTCAGGGAGATACACCGCGTCCTCAGACCCGGCGGCATAGCCAATATCGTCTATGCCCATAAGACCACACATGGCTGGGAGACCGTTATAAACTCCCTCCTGGATTCTGGTCTGATGGTGACCGCGTCGTGGCCCATATTCACTGAGATGAGGGCGCGTATGCGTGCTCAGGGATCTGCGGCTCTTGCCTCTTCAATTTACATCGTGGCTCGTAAGCCTGATTTTGAGAAGAGCACCGGTTATTATGAGGAGGTTCTGGGTGAGCTGAAGGAGGTTCTGGGTGAGAAGCTGGATTACCTGTGGGGTGAGGGCATAAGTGGCCCGGACTTTTTCATAGCAGCTATAGGGGCCGGCCTGGAGGTTATAGGCAAGTACAGTGAGATCCTCAAGTACAATGGTGAGGTGATCCGGGGGTCCAGGTTACTGGATGATATACGTGCGGTTGCAGCTGACTTCGCCATAAGGAGGATCCTGGATAATGGGTTCGCAGAGGGCCTCTCAGCCCTCACAAGGTTCTACCTATTCTACCGGTGGAACTTCGGAAACTCCACCGTGGAATTCGATGAGGCGAGGAAACTCGCCGGCAGCCTCGGCATAGACCTCCAGAACACCAGGGCAGGCTTCATAAGGATACAGAGGGGTAAGGTCACCGTCCTGGGCCCCGACAAGAGGGAAGAGGACCATGACACCACAGAACTCATAGACGGACTCCACCTGGCAGCCAGATTATGGAGTGAGGGCAGGAGGGAGGAACTCCAGGAACTGCTCCTTGATACCGGCTACGGTACCGATGAAAGATTCTACCGTGTCGCCCAGGCCATAATAGAATTCCTACCAGACTGCAAGGAAAAACAGTGGCTCGAAGGACTCACAGTGAACAGGGACACCATGATAAAAAATCTCAAAGAAAAAACCAGACAGAAAACACTCAGGGACTATTAAAACACAATAAAAACCCTCAAAGAAGAAAAACCAGGTATAAATCAAATTAAGGAGGAGGTTGAGATGAAACCATTTGTGAGAATTGCTGAACCCCATGAGGATATAATGAGGGAAAAACTTCCCCTGGATGTGTTCGCAGCCAACCTCTGGAGCGTCCACATGGGGGATGCTCCAGCCGAGTACAGGGACCCTGAGGTCTTCTTCAGGAAAACCTACATGACCCGTGGACTCAGGAACATAATGGATATCGTTGGTGACAGACTCGAGGGCAGAGGCGGCGACCCGGTGATACAGCTCCAGACACCCTTCGGTGGGGGTAAAACCCACACCCTCATATCCCTCTACCACAGGGCAGCGGAGATGGGGGCCAGGACGGTTGTACTGGCAGGCGACGCCCTGGACGCAAGTGAAACCACACTCTGGGCTGAAATGGAGAGGCAGCTCCGTGGAGAGGTGAGGGAACTTTCAGGGATGACCTCCCCGGGCATGGATAAGATAAAGAGGCTCCTGGATGAGAACCAGCCTGTCCTCATACTCATCGATGAACTCCTGGAGTACACCGTGAAGGCCAGCGGGGTCACCGTGGGCGAGTCCACACTGGCCGCCCAGTTACTGGCATTCATGCAGGAGCTCAGCCAGGCGGCATCATCCCTTGAAAGGGTTGCACTGGTGGTGACGCTACCATCAAGTTCCCTTGAACACTACGATGAATCAGCAGAGAGGATGTTTCATCAGCTCACAAAGATCCTGGGGAGGACCGAGAAGATCTTCACACCGGTGGAGGATGATGAGATCTACTCTGTCATAAGGACGAGGCTGTTTAGGAGGATAGATGAATCAGCGGCAGCTGAGGTGATAGAAACCTTCATTGAAAAGGCAGAATCTGAGGGGATACTCCCTGAGGGCATTGATGCAGCAGAGTACCGTGAGGTATTCAGGAAGAGCTACCCATTCCAGCCTGAGGTCATAGACGTCCTCTATGAGCGCTGGGGTTCATTCCCCGAGTTCCAGAGGACGAGGGGGGTGCTCAGACTCCTGGCAATGGTCGTGAACCAGCTCAGATCATTGAACATACCTGTCATAAGGTTATCTGATTTCCCACTCGATTCAGGTAACCTCAAAAGGGAGTTCCTCAGGTTCACAGGCAGCAACTTCCAGAGCATCATAGCCTCAGATATAACATCCCCTGATGCCGGCGCAAGGATCATCGACCATAAACTCAAGGGCTACGAGCCCTACAGGATAGGGACAAGGATAGCCACGTCAATCTTCCTGTACTCGTTCTCAGGTGGTGGAACAAGGAACGGGGCAACCATAAGGGATATAAAGATGGCCTGCCTTGAACCCGAGATACCCATGTCCATCATAGACGAGGCCCTCAACAGCATGATCGAGAGGCTCTTCTACATACACAGGCAGGTGGACCTCTACTACTTCTCAGGGGAGGCCAACCTTAACTCCATAGTACTCAGGAAGAAGGAGAACATAAAGGACGAGGATGTCACTGAGGAGGAGAGGAGACTCCTGGGTGAGATAACAGGGAAGAAGATATTCAGCGTCTACATCTGGCCTTCATCAACATCCGACGTCCCGGATGACATGAAACTCAAACTCGTGATACCCGTGGACTCCACAGAATGCAGCAGCTTCCTGGAGGCCAAGGGTGGAAATCCAAGGGTCTACAGGAATACCATGATATTCCTGGTGGAGGACGATGCCCACAGGCACCAGCTTGTTGACCATATAAAGACGAAACTCGCATGGATGGCAGTGGAGTCAGACAGGCAGCTATCCCTCACAGATGAACAGAAGAGGGAGGTCAGGGAGAGGATAAAGGCACTCTCAGCGGAGGACAGGGAGAAGATAAGGAACCTCTACAGGATAGTCCTTGTACCATCACGGGCAGGACTCGAGAGGCTGGACCTGGGAATGGCAAGCTACGGTGCAGACATCAAGGTGGACTATGAGATAAAGAGCAAGCTCATGGAGGAGGACAAGCTCCTCGAATCCATGGAGCCAGTGATAATCGAGAGGAGGTACCTTGAGGGTGACTACATTGAGACCGAGAGGATACTGAAGAGCCTCTACACCACACCAGGTGCCATGAGGATAACCTCCCCTGAGGTACTCGGGGCCGCAATAAGGCTGGGTGTGAGAAGGGGACTGTTTGGTCTCGGAGTCCTTGACGGCGAACCCAACTGCACACATCTCAATGAGGACTGCACTGTATCCCTGAAGTCACCTGAGATAATAGTGAATCCAGAGCTCTGCGAGAAGTGCCCCCCGGATACCATAGAAGTGGATGTCAGTGAACTTGAAAAACTGGCCCAGGAGGAAAGGGCAACACGTGAAATACTTGAGGAGTATACAGAGAAGTATAGGGAGAAGGGATGTGAACCTGAAAGGGTTGAGGAGAAACTCAGAGAGACAATAGCTGAGGGTGTGAGGGCAGGTAAGTTCAGGGTCGATGGCAGGGAGGTGCCAGAGTTCGCACCGGATGAGAAACTGCAACCCATGGAAGAAAATGGAGATGGACCTATCAGGGGAATTGAACTGGAGTTCAGAGCCCCCCTCGACAACATGTTCGATATCATCAAGATCAAGAGGACCCTCAGCGAGGACTTCAGCAACCTGGATGCGGTGGCAGAGATAAGGATAGTGGCCAGTGATGGGGAGATGAAAGAGGAGAAGTATGACAGGATCCTTGAAACCTTTGAACAGCTCGGAATCGAGTTGAAGATTATACGAAGGTAGATATCCTGGTGGATAGGGAAAATCCACCGATCCCTCCTTATCATGGATTTAAGGTTTATCTACTAGCATTCAGGGTCCTCTTTTCCATTTATCATGATTTAGAGTGGATTTATAACAGCCACGGTTCTGTTTTTCAGGTCCCTCACAACAAACATTCCATTCTCATCATAGATATTCACCTCGTGAAGGGTCTCCCTGAATCCTGGGGGGGGACCGTAGTGTCCATTGGAGACCCTCCTACCTGTCATCCAGGCGACCTTATCGGCAACTGAACTTGAGGCCCATACCACATCATGGGGACCCGTATGTGTATCCAGGTACTCCTTAAGGGGGTAGTAGCGGTTTTCAAAGGGTATATCAATATCTGACCAGCCTATATCTGTGAGCAGGAGCTGCTCAGTGAAGACCGCTGCAGATGAGACTATGAGAATCCCGGTAACCAGCCTCACAGCCCCTGAGGGGTTCTCAAGTAACCGTGAGCCGGTGTATCCCCCCACAACCGCCAGGGGGAGTGCCACGTACTGCAGCCCCCTCGATAGATCATCAAAGATGACCTCAGCAAGGAGTACTATGAGAATGTAGGCCACCAGGGGCCTGAACTCCCTCCGCCCCTTCACAAGGTAGATCCCAGGGACCCCGAAGTATAGAAGTATGAGGAACACAAGCCAGCCGATACTGAAGTAGCCACCATTCACGGGCTCAGATGGGGCCCCCCGAGATGTGAGGAAGTATGCCCCCCATAATATGAAGGATGGGAGGAGCAGGAGGAGCACCCTGAGGTTCCTCCTCACACCATCTGCCAGCACCGCGGGGACGACTGTTATGAGTGCTATGAAGTGGGTCCAGAGTGCAAGGGTCCCTGTAACCGCTGCAGAGAGCCGGTTCTCTGACAGGAGGTAAACTGTGAGTACCAGAAGGACCGGTATGTAGGCTGCCGGCATTATAACTGAAAGGGTGTCTGGACGGGGAGATGCGAGTACCAGGGCACCTGCTATGAGCCCGGCCCTCTCACCGTACCACCTGGAGGCCACAAAGGATGCTGTAAACACTGTGAGGAGTATCTGCAGCATGCACATGATGGAGTGGGCAAACCTGACACCACCCAGTGTCCAGAAACCTGCCAGTATAACATGAAGCAGCGGCGGATGACCCAGGGGCCTCCCCATGGGATGGTAGACCAGGTAGTCCCAGATGAGGCCCTGGAATGGGTCAATCATTATTTCCCTTGCCCTAACGAGGTGGAAGTCCAGATCACCATGCGTGGGGAAGAGATAGTATGGTTTGATGATTAAAAGCAGTGCTATGATGACGAGGGGAATGTATGGTAGAATCGATGGGGGGATGCGTGCCCTGAGCATCTCCCTGATCCCACCGGCCCCTGAATCATGGATGGCGGATTTCATGGTAACCTTATTATACATCTGCAATAAAAATAATTATGGTGTTATTATGGTTACAAGTGAGGAGATGAAGAGGAGACTGGCTGAGAGGAGAGGTGGCGCTGTTTCAGCTTCCCCAAAAGAGTCATCAGCAGAGAAATTCTGTCCAAACTGTGGGAAGGAGTATGGAGCTGACTCAAACTTCTGTGACGAGTGTGGTACGAGGCTTGAGGAGCGAAGAGAAGCGCCTGCAGTTGAAAAGCATGGTGACGTGGTATACGTTACAAGCAACTACGTCCCGGGATACAGGGCTGTTGAAACACTTGGATTTGTTTATGGGCTGACAGTGAGGAGCAGGGGACTCGGGGGTCAGATAGGCGCAGGCTTAAGGTCCATTGTGGGTGGTGAGATCAAGGAGTACGTCACCATGATGGAGCACTCAAGGCAGGAGGCCCTTGAGAGGATGCTTGACCATGCCCGTGAACTCGGGGCCAATGCGGTTATAAGTGTCCGGTTCGACTCAGACTCCATCTCTGACATAATGCAGGAGATCCTGGCCTACGGCACAGCGGTCATAGTTGAACCGGAGGAGTAGGTAAGGCCTGGGATATCCCCGGACCGCTCAGATGACGGAACCATTCAATTAAAAACCACAAGCTATTTATAACATTTATTTCTTATTCAATATTAAACATTTACATGGGGGATTTTTTGTTGGACATTTTTGACAGGATTGCACAGACCCTTGAGAATAGAGTGAGGTCGGGGATTGGAAGACCCTACTTCAGGTCAGCGAAATACAGGGTGCATGAATTCAGCACCACTAACTTCACACCCATCGAGGGGGGAGATAAGCGGCTAGTGGCCTTCATAGACGGCGGAAACAGCCCCATACTGGAGGGACCAGGCATCTCGGTCCAGCTCAACAGGGTTGCCCTGGGTCTCTTCAGGGGAGGCCAGAGGGTCCAGCCAGAGATGCCATCGAGAATTGAGTTCTTCTCTGTCATGACCATGAACCCGGAGGAGGAGATGTGCATATTCCAGATACACCCCATCAGGGAGGAGTACCTGGAATTCCTCCCGGATGAGGATGACATGCACCTTGAACTTGAAGACACGGATACCGTTGAGGAGTCAACCCTCAAGGGCCTTCCCAGGCGGTTTGCAGAGTGGAGCATGGCACTGGCTGCCCTTGATGAACTTGATGCAGGGGATGTACTGGTTAGGGACGGTTCACTACAGGCGTCATTCGAGAAGGAAAACAGCTACATCAACAAGCTCGGGGATAGGGCAGGTGAGATCCATGTGACGGGGCTCTCAAAGACCTGCACCCTCTACACAACCACTTCAATTTCACTCCTCTCAGCCATCGGAAGGCTCGCATCAGAGCGGGGCCTTAAGGGGGCATGGTGCTACCATCCCATAGCCATCAGGACAGACAGGCCCACCACCCTCACGGCGGTTAAACTGAACCCTGCAGGGAGGATATTCCGCATGGACATACTGGGGGAGTATGATGGGGATGAGACACTGGACGTGGCATCCACCCTCTCACTGAACGCTAGGGACGCATGCTTCCCGGGCTACCCCTACGGGCTGGTGGACGTGGACATGAGGGCCCGTGTCTCAGGGGATGAAGTTGAAATCTACAGGAGAAGAGTCCTATCACAGATCAGGGATGGTAAAGTCCTTAGGGGCATAAAATATGAGACAGAAAGTCTCGACTACCACGATACACTTAACAGTTATGCAGGTGAGGATTGATGGAAATCGCAGGGCAGATAATAGGCGGCGAAACAGCCGCGGTACTCATAAGGCAGAAATCGGATGAACCAGTGGAACTCGGTGACCTCCTTGTCGCTGAGGGGGAAGGCTACACGATACTCCAGGTCAAGGACCTCAAATACAGGTCCCAGATACCCCAGGGGATGAGGGAACTTGCATCAGGTTTCAACCTTGAGGGTTACAGGGGGGACGTGGAGTTCCTTGAACCGGAACTACGTAACTACATCATCGCAGAGGCCCGCCCCATACTCCATGTGAGGGATGGGGAGCCAATGCTACCCAAACGCCTGCCGGGCTTCTTCAGGGAGGTCCGGAGGATAAGGGATGGGGACCTGGCCTTCCTTGAAAAGCCCCGCAACCCTGTATTCCTGGGGAATGTGAGGAGCGGTTCAAAGGTCCTTGAGACTCCGGTCTACATCGACGCACTGGACGCCATAACCCACCACATTCTCATACCTGCAACAACTGGTAGGGGTAAGAGTAACCTGGTGAAGGTCATGCTCTGGAGCCTGGCAGATATGGACCGTGTGGGCATGCTGGTGCTGGACCCCCACGACGAGTACTATGGCAGGAACGAGGCGGGGCTCGGAAAGCACCCATCAGGTAACGTGGTATACTACTCCCCGGATGCACCGGTCGGCGGAAACACCCTCGCAATAAACCTGAAGTCCCTGAGACCTGAACACTTTGAAGGTATAGTTCCCTTTTCAGATCCACAGGAGCAGGCAATTGCAAAGTACCACAGTATGTATGGAGAAGAATGGATCATCAAAATCGTTTCCGGTGACGGCGTTAAAAACGTGGATCCCAGGACACTGAGCGTCCTTCGAAGGGTCTTTGATGTGATACTCGGCGTCTACCTGGATGAGGACACAGGCGAGATAAAGTCCCGTGGAGGAGTATTCAGGGATGTGGGTGGCGAGTCAACCATAAAGGACATAGCAGGACACCTCGAAGATGGAAAGATAGTTGTGGTGGACACATCCCGGCTCATGGGTGAGGCGGAACTCCTCGTTGGGAGCGTGATATCCGGTGAGATCTTCAGGAGGTACCAGAAGTACAAGTCCACCGGGGAGCTCAGGAGAAAACCCGTCATAGGGATAGTGATAGAGGAGGCCCCCCGTGTCCTTGGAAAGGAGGTCATTGAGAGGCAGGGAAACAACATCTACAGCACCATCGCAAGGGAGGGACGTAAATTCAACATAGGCCTCGTCGCCATAACCCAGCTCGTAAGCCTCATCCCCAGGACAGTCCTTGCAAACATGAACACCAAGATAATCCTGGGGAATGAGATGGCCCAGGAGAGGGCTGAGATAATAGGAAGCGCATCCCAGGACCTCTCAGATGACAACAGGGCAATAGCAAGCCTGGATAAGGGTGAGGCCATAGTTAGCAGCATATTCACAAAGTTCGCGGTACCCGTGAAGATACCCCTCTTTGAGGATTTCACTGAATCCACGGATCATGATGATGAGGACATCGAATTCATAGGATGAGGTGAACCTGATGTACAGATTCGCGCACCTGTCAGACTGCCACCTGGGGGCCCAGAAACAGCCGGAGCTCAGGGAACTGGAATTCCAGGCCTTCAGGATGGCCCTGGATGATGCCCTGGAGAATGAGGTTGACTTCATGATAATAGCGGGGGACCTCTTCCACTCCAACATCCCAAACATGGAGACCGTCAAGAGGGCGACCCTGGAACTCAGAAGGGTCAGGGATGAGGGGGTCCCAATCTACGTCAACTATGGCAGCCACGACTACAGCCCATCAAACACCTCCATGATAGACATCCTGGAAACCGCGGGGGTCATAGAGAAGGTTGTGCGACCCATCCCCGGGAAGAAGCTGGGACTGGAGTTCACGGTGGATGAGAAGACCGGGGCAAAGATCACTGGACTGTCAGGGAGGTCAAGGGCACTGGAGGTCGACTACTTCAGGAGCCTTGACAGGGAGGCCCTTGAGGCCGAGGATGGCTTCAGGATATTCCTCTTCCACAGCGCCATAACCCAGTTCAAACCGGTTGATCTTGCAGATATGGAATCAGTGGACCTCAACCTCTTCCCACGTGGCCTTGAGTACTATGCAGGGGGCCACGTCCACAGGAAGGGCTGCTACATGGAGGAGGGCTACGGCCCCATAGTATACCCCGGGGCACTCTTCGGTTCATATGCAGGGGACCTTGAGGAGAACGCCAGGGGAGAGGATAGGGGGTACTACCTTGTTGAATTCAGTGAAAAGGCGAAAACCCCAGAGTTCAGGGTTATAAGGCCTGCTGACTTTGAGTACATGGAATGTGATGTGACAGGTAAGAATTCCCGGGACACAGCCCTCCTCATAGGTAGGGAAATGGGGGAACACGATGTTAAGGGAAAGGTTGTGATGTTCAAGATCAGGGGTGAGCTCAGTTCAGGGAGGACCTCGGACATAGACTCGGCATGGATAAGAAGGGAACTTGAATCCAGGGGCGCTCGTGTTGTCCAGATCAACAGACACGGCCTCAGCACCCGTGAGATACAGAAGGTGAGGGTCGCTGAGAGCGACATCCCCGCACTTGAGAGGAGGATCTTCAGGGAGAAACTCGCAGGACTTGACATCAGAAACAAAAGTCTCATGAAGAGGGGCGACTCATTGGCGGTTGACCTCCTCAGGAAACTTGAAAATGAGATGGCCCCCGGTGAGAAGAAGGAAGAATATGAGAGGAGGGTCATTGAGGAAGCAGAGGCCGTGATGGGGGTTAATCTGGATGATGATAACCGATAACCTCAGGAGAGATGATGGTGTTGACCTGCTCCGGGTGAATCCAGATAACTGATATGCTTGTGGTGATGCTCTTTGATTATCAATTCACTTGAAATCAGGAACATAAGGAGCTATGAATCAGGAACTGTCGAGTTTGATGATGGGGTGACCCTCTTTGAGGGTGATATAGGTTCAGGTAAGACGACACTTCTACTTGCAATAGAATTCGCGCTCTTCGGGCTGGGTGACCAGAGGGGTGACAGCCTTCTGAGGGCCACAGCAAATTCGGGTTCAGTCAAACTCACCTTCACTGTTGACGGTGCAGAGTACACCATCTACCGGGAACTTAAAAGGGCCGCCTCAGGGGTGCAGCAGGGGGAACTCTACATCAGAACACCCACAGGGAGAAGGAAACTCTCTGCAAAGGAACTGAAGGCCGAGGTACTCAGCATCCTGGGTTACAGGGAACCCCTGAATCCAAGGGCCAGGAGCAGGATATACCGTTACGCGGTATTCACCCCACAGGAGCAGATGAAGAGCATAATAGAGACCCGGAGCAGCGACCGGCTTGAAAGGCTCAGGAAGGCCTTTGACCTTGAAAAGTACAGCAGAGCAGCGGATAATGCAAAGCTACTCTCAAAAAAAATCAGAAGATCCGCACAGAGCCTCGAGGATAGATCCTACGACCTTGAGGATAAAAAAATGGAACTGGGGAATCTTATCAGTGAAAAGGGGGAACTGGAATCCACAAGGAAGGAGCTTGATGCTGAACTCAAAGTAATCGAGTCGGAGATCAGCAAACTCAGACTGGAACTTGAGGAACTCAAAAAGGAGGAAAACAGGATCAAAGCTGCCGAGGAGAAGATAGGATCTCTTCAGAATGAAATCGAAACTTTAAGTTTATCCTCAGAGAGGCTCAGGAGGAGAAACAGGGATATAGAGATGGATTATCAGAAATCCCTGGATGAACTTCAGAAGTGCCGGAAGATGAGGGATGAACTTCAGGAGGAATTCGATTCACTCAGAAAGGATATTGAGGAGATGGATAATGAAAGAGAATCCCTCAGAGAGGACTATGAAAGGTTCAGAGATGCTTCCACCAAACTTGAAGGTCTCAGGAATCAACTTGAGACCCTTTCAAATATCAGAGGTAGTATGGAACGTGAAATTGATGCGCTGCGTGTCGAGATTGACAGCCTCAAATCAGAGATAGGGGAGCTGGAGTCCCTCCAGGATCCAGGTTACAGCGAGGATGAAGTGAAATCTGAGATAAAAAAACTTGAGGGTGAGGTATCGAAGCTCCAGCAGGAGCTGGGTGCCATCTCCGGGAAGATAGATGACTACAGGTCCATCAGAGAGAGGAGTGTCTGCCCGACATGTGACCAGGAGGTTGACCCTGACTACATAAACGATAAACTCAGCGATGGCCTTGAGAGGAAAAGGTCAGTTGAATCCAGAATAAAGGAGCTTAACGCTGAGATAGGAAATAAAAATAAACTCTTTGAACGTATAAGGGAATACAGGAGGTCCCGGGAGGAACTCAGCAAACTTAGGGAGAACCTTAAGAGTAAGATGGCTGAATATGGGGAAAAGCAGAAGAACCTTGGGGATAATGGGAAGAGAATCAGAGACATTGAATCGGATATAAAAGAAAATGAAATGGTAATCAGTGATCTGAAGGGTGTGGAATCCAGTTTCAGAAAAATTGATGGTGATCTCAGAGACCTTCGTGAAAGGGAGAGGAAATGCTCTGATAGGCTCTCAAGGGTAAATTCAAAAATAGAGGGCCTTGAGGAAAGAATCCCTGAACTCAACCCTGAGACCAGCACTGAATACATGGAGAACCTCCAGAGGATTAATGAAAACGATGAAACCATCAAAGAAAAGGAAGCGGAGATAAAGAAAAATGAGGAGGCACTCAGAAACAGGGAGAAGGTGGAGGCCAGTATACAGGGTATCGGTGAAAAACTCCGTGAACTTGAAACCTTCAGGGATGAGAAAAAACAGAGGTTGGGATCAGTTGGGGGGAAAATCGAGGAAAAGGAGAAACAGATCAGGAACCTTGAGGCTGAAATTGATGAAAAGAAGAAACTCAGAAAACGTGCAGGTGAACTCAAGGACCATGTGACCTGGCTTGAATCATACTTCATCCCTGCACTCGCTGACATTGAGACCCATGTGATGGCACAGATAAACCATGAGTTCAATGAGAGGTTCCAGAAATGGTTCAGGGTCCTGGTGGATGACCCGGATAAATCGGTGCGGATTGACGAGGACTTCACACCCATCGTGGAGCAGGACGGCTACGAACAGAACCTTGAGTACCTCAGTGGTGGTGAGAGGACCAGCATAGCACTCGCATACCGACTCGCCCTCAACATGGTGGTCCAGAACCTCACAGATGTGAGGTCAGATATACTCATACTGGATGAGCCAACCGATGGGTTCAGCAAGGAGCAGCTCTACAAGCTCAGGGACATCTTCGATGAACTTGAGGCCAGACAGATAATCCTGGTATCCCATGAGGAGGAACTTGAAAACCTTGCAGACCACATATACAGGGTTGAAAAGTCCGATGGAGTATCCATCATCCAGAGGGCCGGCTAAATTTTTAAGGACCCATAGATAATTTTATTTCAATTTTTGACACTTTAAAGAGTTCTTCAGCTTCATATAAGTCTTTAAAATCATTTTAAATTCAAATTTTCATTTTAATGTTGCTTTTAATTTATTGAGCATTCTAGTTCTTCCTTTAACAGAAATAAGCTCTTTAAGTGGCCATTTATACAGGATTTATCTTCTGAATCTCCATTCTATCGGGGAGCCCCTCTGCCCCTAAACTCCGAATGGGATTCCATGATGGCCCCTATCTTCAAATAAAATGGGATGGATTCTCAGAGAATATCTGAATATTAGAAAAGGATTCTGGTGGCTTTTTTTGATTAAAGGAGCTCTCAGAGCTTTTATTTTATGGAAACATTTATATAGTATGATGATGTAACCATTGACTCAGTGTCCTAAGCGACCTGAAGGGTTAGTATTGGACATGGAGGCGATAGAATTACGCGATTCAAAGCAGTCACAGTGCTCTTTGCACTGATGTTCACTGTGGGTTCAGTGCCCATCAGTGAGGCAACAAATACTGGAACAGAAAACGCAAAAATAGTGTCAAAAACACAGACCATAAAGGCGGAACCTGTGAAGGTTGACGCCGCATACAAGTACAAGAAGTACAAGAAATATAAAAAGACCTACAGGAAAAAGGTCAGGGCTACATACCGTACCAGTGTGAAGAAAAGGTACTACAAGAAATATAAGTACTACAAGAAGAAGAGGGTACGGGCAGCCTACAGCACCAGCACATACCGCTATGATCCAGACATAGGGGACTGCTGGGCTATGAGTGAATACTTATATAAAAAACTCACATCAGCCGGGAAGAAGGTGCGTATAATACAGTACGCCACTAGCATGTCACCAAGACACCGCACAGTGCAGGTGTACAGCGGTGGATGCTGGGTTGACTATGACTACAGTGGCTACAACAGGATATACCACCCCACATCAAGGAAACCCGGCATGTTTGTGGTTAAATCATCGGCCTAGAGAGGCCAACCCCCTTTATTTTTTCATTCAGCTTTGATTCTTATTCTATGGATTCACCGTATCATGATTCCATAACTTGATTTTTTTATCCTTTGAATTCACGGCATCAATCATTCATCCTTGATTCGTATCCTCGGGATTAACTGCATCCTCAATGGCCTCCCCTATGCAGTGGGGATTCCATCCAACAATCTCAGAACTCACTTCTTCAAGTTCCACCGGCACATTCTCAAGGCCATAGGGCCTCACGGTTATTATGGGCTTGGAGAGTTTCACAGCCCTCTTCACATCATCCATTATTTTTTCCTTCATGGTTCCCCAGAGGCCAGCAAGGATTATCACAGCATCTGCATCCTCGAGGTCAGTCTGCCTCCACCTGAGACCCGAAAGACCTAGTTTCTCCCTGAAGACATGGTGGTCCTCAATGTCACCCTCTGTTATGTAAAGCCTGACTTCCATATCAGATTCTCCGGTGTAATAATTAAAAGCATGGTCAATTAAAATGCATACTAAAGCATCCTCTTTGATTCAATGAGGGCCTTCAGTTTAGCAGGGTCATGCCTCCTCCTCCAGAGGGGAGTTGCATCCCCACGGTATATACTGAGGTTCTCCTCAAAGGTCCCATCACCTTCAGCATGATAGATCACACCCAGGGGAAACTTCCCTGAACCGTAACCCTCAAGGGACTTCTCAAAGGCAACCATCCTGTCTGACGTGTCATGGTCACTGTAGTAGGTGTTCTCACGGAACCACTGGAACGTGTTGACACGGTTGAAGGTCACACAGGGCTGGAAGATATCCACCAGGGCATAGCCATGATGGCTGATGGCCTCAACAAGTATGTCCCTGGTCCTCTCAATGTCCCCTGCAAAGGCCCGGGCAACAAAGGTGGCCCCAAGGGCAATGGCCACTGCAAGGGGATTGAAGGGCTCCTCAAAGACACCATGAACCTGCACAGGGGTCCTGAAGCCTGGCTGACTGGTGGGGGACGCCTGCCCCTTTGTGAGACCATAGACCATGTTATTATGGACGATATTTGTTATATCAGGGTTCCTCCTTATGGTGTGCATGAAGTGGTTGCCTCCCTCACCGTACATGCAGCCATCACCGCTCACATCAATAACGGTGAGCTCCGGGTTCACAGCCTTTATAGCCACAGCAGCCGGGAGGGACCTCCCATGAAGGCCGTTGAAGTAGTTACATTTCAGGTACTGGGGGAGCTTCCCTGCCTGACCTATACCAGAGACAAGCACAAGCCTCTCAGGGGGTATATCAAGGTCTGCAAGGGCCATCTTGAGGGCCCGGAGAATCGAAAAGTTACCGCAACCAGGGCACCATGCCACGTCTGCCTCAAGGTCATAGTCCTCGGGTTTCATGCAAAAACCTCCCCTATGAATTTCCTTATCTCCTCAACACTGAAGGGCATACCATTGTACTTGTTGAGTCGATGGTCAACCTCAAAGCCGGCCTCAAGTTTAAGCAGATCAGCGAACTGTCCCCTGTAGTTGTTCTCAATGGTGGCTGTCACCTCAAATGACTCCAGAAGCTCACGGGTATCAGGTGCCAGGGGATAGACCTGACTGAAGTGCACCATGGTGACCTCGGCATCAGATGACCCGATGGCCTCCCTCACAGGCCAGTAGGTGGAACCCCAGCATATCACTGCACTGGAGTCGTCGCCCCACACCTCAGGTGCCAGTGCATCATCCCTGAGCATTTCAAGGCGCAGGTTCCGCTTCTCAACCATCCTGCTTCTTATATTGAGGTCCTCTGTTATGAAGCCGTCCTCGTCATGTTCATCTGAATCAACACGCACAAGTCCCTCACCGTAACCCGGAACCCCGCGGGGTGAGATACCATCCTCTGTGAACCTGAACCTCCTGTACCCGGCATCAGTCCCGCTAATATGATACTCCTCCTCCACACCGATTTCAGGTTCAGGGAGGTTGTAGTAGAGGTCCGCCAGGTACTGGTCTGATAGTATGAAGACGGGTACCTGGTACCTGTCTGCAAGGTTGAATGCATGTGCCGTTATCTCAGGAGCATCCTCCAGCTTTCCCGGGGCGAATATGGCCCTTGCAAACTCCCCTGGTCCCGAGTAGAGGGCCAGGTTCAGGTCCTCCTGGGCAGTTCTCGTGGGAAGCCCAACCGCAGGCCCCGGCCTTTGACCAATGTATATCACAACAGGCGTCTCTATCATCCCTGCAAGGCCAACGGCCTCCTCCATAAGGGCAAAACCACTCCCCGAGGTTGCAACAAGTGACCGGGCACCTGCATATGATGCTCCAAGGCACATGTTTATGGCTGCAATCTCATCCTCGGCCTGCTCGAATACCATGTCAAATTCATCGGCATTCTCTGCAATGAATATCTGGAGGGGACTTGAGGGGGTCATGGGGTAGGATGACATGAACCTGCAACCCCCTGCTATGCACCCTAAACCCACGGCCTCAGTGCCGTTAAGGATTACATGACCCCTGACAGATGGGTCAGGCTCAACAGAGACCCTCAGATGTTCCCTGAGTTTTTCGCCCAGTTCATAACCCTTCCTACCAGCCCTGAGGTCTGAATTGAGGATCTCAGGTCCCTTGCGCTCAAAGAGTGACCTCACGGCATTATCGAAGACATCCTCTCCGACCCTGAAGAGACGGGCTGCGGCACCTGCAGCCACAACATTGGCGAATATACGTCCCCCCAGCTTCTCAGCCTCCTCAAGTATGGGCAGGCCCACGGCATCATCCTCACCGAAGCTCTCATCTGCAATAATCAGTGTCCCGTTGATTCTCTCCCTCAGGTGGTCCACCGCCCCCGGGCTCAGGGCAAAGAGGACATCGATACGGTCCACAAAGGCCCTCACAGGCGCTGATGAAACCCTTATCAGCGTCGAATTTTCACCACCACGCACACGGGACATGTACTCCTTGGAGGAGAATATATGGTAGCCGGTGGCCCTGAAGGCCCTTATAAGGAGTGCCTCAACTGTCTGTATCCCCTGCCCTGCCTCACCGCAGAGGACCAGTGCAACATCATCCATGACCTCCTTCATGAACATCACCCCATTTTCTATTTTCACCTTCTCCTTCAGGGCGGCACCCTCAGAGGAGTCTCCTGAGGTAGCATCTCCCCTCGCGGTTCTTCTCAAGGTACTGCTGGTGGTACTCCTCGGCCTCATAGAAGGTACCTGCAGGTTCAATGGCTGTAACGATCCTCCCACTGAACCTTCCAGACTCCTCAAGCTTCCTCCTTGACTCCAGCGCCAGCCTCCTCTGCCCATCGTCATGGTAGAATATCACTGAACGGTACTGCTCACCCACATCCGGCCCCTGCCTGTTGAGGCTTGTGGGGTCATGGATGCTCCAGAAGACATCAAGGAGTTCCCTGTAGCTCACAAGGGCAGGGTCAAAGGTGACCTCAACAACCTCAGCGTGCCCTGTAAGACCGGTGCAGACATCCTCATAGGTGGGGTTCTCCACGTGGCCACCCATGTAACCCACACGGGTGGATACGACACCCCTGACTCTCCTGAATGCATCCTCAACTCCCCAGAAGCATCCGGCACCAAAGGTTGCCTTCTCATATCTTCCCATAAATCTCACCTACCCTGATACGTTACCCCGCACCCGGGCCTGGTCTGCGGTGAACCTGAAGGGGGAGCCGCCACCTCCAGCTATGGAGAATGACATGAGGACACTTCCAGTGGGGTTTCTGGTGTAATCAAAGGGGCCGCTGATGGTCCAGGAGTAGGTCTGGTTTCCTATGTTCAGTGTCCACCTTCCCCGCTGCCCGATACCCTTGAGGTCATCCGCACCTCTCCGGGGGTCACCAACACCACCCTCAACCGTGAAGCTGGTGCCGGCACTCATCCGGCCAAGGTTGAAGGTCCTGCTTGACCCTGGCTGGAGGAGGAAGAAGTAGTTTCCAGGGTCCCCTGATACGATGTGCCGGCTGCCGCCACCGGTGGTGTTATTGGCCTCATAGATGAAGACACTCTTTGATGGACCGATATTGGTTATTGTGAGCTTCACGTCAACTGTCTCATTACCTGAGACCTTAAAGTAGGAGCTGTATATGTAGAGGGCTGCAACTGCGATTATTATGATGGCTGCAAAAAGAAGTATGTACTCTGCACCCCCCTGTCCACCTGGATCCTTCATTATCATGTAAGATATATATTGTATGATTATTTATATAAAACTGAGGTGTGGCAATGGGACCCGGGGCAGCTACTGAAACTCCACCTGTGAGCATGGAGGTTATATTAACTGCGGTTGCCGTGACCCTTGCAGTTGCAGGGGTCATCCTGCTGATCGTATTCATCGGTAAACGCAAAAGGTCAAGGGAGGAGGAGGAAAAACCTCTCAGACCCGAGGTGTCAAAGAACGAGGATATAATAGCCCAGCTCAAGGAGGAATATGGGGTTTCTGATGATGATTCAGGAGAAGATTAACAGTTAATCGGTGAACCAATGAGGGTTGCGGTGCTGGGACTTGGAGCTGAGGGTTTAAGGGCAGTTGAGTCACTAAAGAGAAGGGGTCACAGTGTATATGCAAGTGACATAAGACGTGAAATTCCTTCAAAGCCTGAGGGGGTTGACCTTGACCTGGGCTTTTATGATACAGGGAAGATAGAGGCTGCAGATGCAGTTGTAATCAGCCCATCAATGATAAAAACCGAACTCATGGAGCGGTTCAGGGATAAACTCCTCTGCAGGGTCCTTGAGGGCCACAGAAAACCCACAACCATCGTGGTCACAGGGACCAATGGAAAGACCACAACCGCCACAATGATAGCACATGTACTTGAATGTGCAGGTGAAAGGGTGCTTCTTGGTGGAAACGCTGGAGGGGGATTTGGGGGCTACACAGAACTCTTTTTAAGGGCATCTGAGGAGGAATTCGATTACCTTGTGGTGGAGGTCTGCGACATGACCCTGGAATTTGCATCAGAGTGCTTCGACATTGACCTCGTGGTCCTCACAAACCTTGGAGAGGACCACATGGACTTCCATGGATCCATTGAGAATTACAGGAGGGCGGTGGCAGAATTCCTTAAGGGGAGGAACGCCGTGATCGACCCCAGCGAGTCAGATGGGGAACTCATGGAGGCCCCCCGGGTTCTCAGGACCTACAGCGAGTACACAGGGCCCCTGAGGGTTGAGGGCGGATTCAACAGACTGAACGCAGGGGCGGCATCAGAGGCCCTCAGGTATCTTGGGGTTCCGGAGGATATCATAAAGGAGGCTCTTGCCAGTTTTGAGCCTGTAAAGGGCCGTATAAGGTCGTTCATCATCAACGGAGCATCTGTCGTTGCAGGTAAAACCGACAATCCCCATGCCATGAGGGCGGTACTCTCTGAATCAGAATTCGATGTTATGTTCATGGGGACACCCAGGAGGTCAGAGAGGTGGCGCCTCCATATCCTGGATGAGGTTGCAGAGTCACCCCCCAGGGTCCTTGTGATATTCCCTGGCCTTGAGGACACGGTTGACATGGTACTGGAATACCTTAAGGGCCTTGAAATCCACTCAGAGGTCATAACAGTTGATGACACTGAGGAAATCCCCCGCATGGTCCTTGAGTTTTCCAGGAAATACAGGAGAGTCTTTGTGGGTGGAAACGGCCAGGATAAGATAATCAGGGTCCAGGAAGAACTCGAGAAACTATCCTCCTGTGAATGAAGCCCATCACCTGCGTAACTGGTATATAGGAATAACCAATAATAATAAATGGACTGCATATTTCTTTACCATCCGGGAACTCCCGGTTGATCATAAACTTATTACTTATGACAATGCATACCTTTCACTTATAAAACAGATCTACGGGTGCATAAATTGATCAGGAACATGAACGTGCTTGTGCTTGGAGATGGAAACGCTGGCAGACCCGCCGCAAGATTGCTGAGACACCTTGGAAACAGTGTGCTTGTAAATGACCTCAGGGAACTGGATGAACTGCCCCCCAAGGCCAGGAGGAGAATAGCTGAGATGAAAAAGGAGGGTGTGAGATTCAGGTTTGGGGGTCACAGGATTGAGGACATGCTCTGGGCCGACGCCGTCTTCGTATCACCCAACATCCCCCACGATGCACCTGTACGTGAGATGCTGGGGAGGGTGGAGAAGGATCTGGTCCACATAACAACCTCAGACATAGGGAGGATCCTCAACCAGCTCATAGGCATCCCCATGGTTGGAGTTGCAGGTACAGACGGGAAGACAACAACCACCAACATGATAGACCACATACTTTCCTCAAGCCACAGGACAGTGTCATTCTCATCAATCCAGGACTCACTGGTCATTGAGGGTCTGGTAGAACTTGTGGTGAACGGTGATGTGAAAAACAGGGACATTGCCGTGTTTGAACTCCCACACGGGACCATAAGGATGGCCGACGGCCTTGAAATAGTGGCTGGTGTCGTGACAAACCTCACACCCGACCACATGGATGAGTTCAGGGACTACGACGAATACATTGAGAGGAACTTCTCAATAAAGAACCTCATAGCCCCGGGAGGTGTTCTGGTACTCTGTGGAGACGACCCTGTTATCGCGGGGCTCCTGGATGACCTTGAGGTTAAAAGTGTAGTGTATGGTCTGGGGAACGAAAGGAAAGTTGAGTTCATGGATAGAACCTTCACCGGCTCAGCTGAACCCCAGGTCAGCGCATCAGATATAGACCTCATGGGCCTTGAGGGATCAGAGTTCACCCTGAAGGTCTCAGAGATACCAACGGCCCTCTGCAGCACCTGCGGATCTTTAAACTGTGAGGAACATGAAGGGCTGGTCCATGCCGGGCCCCTCACCGAGAGGATAAAACTCAGGGTACCGGGCCTCTTCAACGTGGAGAACGCCCTTGCAGCCATAACCGTTGCACTGGTACTTGGATTTGACATTAAGGATATCAAAAATGCAATAGAGGAATTCAGGGGTATAAAGGGTAGATTTGAGTTCATAGATGAGGTTGATGGTGTCCCGGTTTACATGGACGCAGCCCACAACCCTGAGAGTATGGAGAAACTCTTTGAGGGCATTGAATTTAAGGGGAGGCTGATAATAAGCCTTGACAACCCCGACACCCTCACAGTGAGGGACAAGTACAGGATAGGTCAGATACTTGGTGAGAAAGCCGATATATTGATTGTAAGCGCCAAGAATGAGACAACAGGTAAGATTGACATGGAAGCAGCCTCTGAGGTTGAAGGGGGTGCCGGCAGGGATAAAACCATAAAGACCGGGAGCGTATATGATAGCATAAGGAGGGCCCTTGAAATCGCAGAAAAGGGGGACACGGTACTCCACCTGGGCCCGGGGGTTGTCAACGCATATGATAACGTGAGGAATGATATTGAGAGGGCCATAGAGTCAATGAGGGACTTCACAGTTGTCCTTGGAGGCTGCGGGAATGTGGGAAGCCTCATGGCAAGGAACCTCCGGGCAAGGGGTTACCGGGTGATCGTCTCGGATCTGAAGGAGAGTACACCCCTTGAGGATGTCTTCAGGGAGGAGGGAATAGAACTTGACCTTGGGGGTCACAGCATGGAGTTCCTCAAGCGCGCAGGCACCATAGCCATCACACCAGCCCTCGAAAATAACAGGAAGGTTCTTGATCTGATCAGGGAACTTGACGCTGATGTGATAGGCGTTGAGGACGTCCTGAACATGTGCCCTGTTGAAAAACCTGTGGTGGGGGTTACAGGGACCAATGGAAAGACCACAACCACAGGTATCCTCAAATCCATAATGAGGGCTGCCGGAAAGACTGTGCCAGAGCACCACCTCAGCATACAGGGCAACACGGAACTGGTACCGGCCCTCCAGGCAAGACTCCCGGGGGACGTGGCGGTTGTTGAGATAGGGACATTCGGGAGGAGGGGTGAGATAAGGCAATCAGCCCTCCTCTCAGGGGTCTCAGTGGGTGTCATAACCAACATATCAAGGGACCACCTATCAGGTGGCAGGCGGTTCTCTGATTACATTGAATGCAAGAGGGAGATCATTGATACAGCTGAGGTCATGGTACTGAACGCCGATGACCCCATCGTAGCATCATTCGCAGAGGAACTGAGGGAGGAGAGAGTGGTTCTCTATGGTATCCAGGGTATAGAGTCGGCGCCGGTCATGCCTGAGGGCAGGGAATGCCCCAAATGTGGCAGCACCCTCAAATATACACGCAGAACCATGGGGCACCTGGGGGACTACCAGTGTGTCTGTGGCTACCGGAGACCCCAGCCAGAGGTTATGGCACTGGAGGCATCAGGCACTGGCTTCAAACTGGTAATAGGCCCCGAGATGAGGGATGTTAAACTTAAGGCCCCAGGGATCTTCAATGTTTACAATGCACTGGCAGCAGCTGCCGCTGCATGGTCCCTTGGCGTGGATATTGATAATATAGTGAAGGGTATTGAGTCATTCAGTGGTGTGAGGGGAAGGTTCCAGAAACTGTTGGACTCACCACGGGTTATACTTGACTACGCCCACAACCCGGCCGGTGTGAGGGCTGTGATGCAGGAACTTAAGGGGACCGATGGAAGGCTTATAGTCGTAAATACCGTGGCCTCTGAGAGTGGAATGGATGGTGATCTGGAAATCGCATCGCTCCTGAGGGACGCCGACACCGTTATACCGGCATCCTATGCTGCAAGGAGAGCCTCAGGTATCCTGGGTAAGAGGGTGGTCCATACAGAATCCAGCAGGACCAGGGCAGGGGCAGGGACCCTTGGGGCGAGCCGCGAGCAGGTTGAGGAGGCTGTCAGCAGGGCCCTTGAAATTGCAGAACCATATGACACCATACTCATAATTGGTGAGGGGGGATTCAGATATGCAGAGGATCATATCAGGTAAGCACATCATTGCACTGCTTATTGTTGCAGCCATCATAACAGCATCAGACGCATACATCGAGGGAAGTGCTGAACCCCAGCACCCTGGCGAGATAGCCGCCCTTGAGCCTGGAAGCACGGTACTGAAGGGTCAGGATGTCATCGATGAGTCCCGGGTGAGGAGCGTCCCCCTGATACTGCACCCAGACTACATCCTTGATGAATTCAACTACATGGACCCCGGGAACCTCCTCCAGGCGCTCCTCACAGGGGCAGTGCACGTCCCGATATCCAGGATGACCTCAGGGATAGACCCATCAGGAAGATCCACTGTCGATGGTCCTGGAGTACTGAGGATTTCAGGGGATAAACTGGTGGTCCAGGAGCCACCGGTCTTCCTCTGGGCCTACAAGACACCCTACACCTATGGTGTCAAGAGAGAGAAGGGTATAGATATCATTGAGAACGGGAGGAAGGTCAGATTCGTCCCTGCAGATAGTATAAGTAACAGCACAGTCCCCCACAGGTACAAATCCGTTAACAGGATAAAAAGGTGGTTCAGAAGGGCCGATGATGGCGACGAGATAGTCCTGGACTACCAGCTATCCAACTTCAGCGACGGCAGACTCCCTGTTCCACCCGGCAGGATAGAGGAGCTCTTTGGGGGGGAGGTTATTGAGTACATGGAGAACTACCCCTCAGGGGCGCCTGTCATGGTGTACACTGGAGGCTACAGGAGGGTTCTGGTATCAACTGCAGTGAGCTACCTGGGCTCATACCCCCAGTACGATGATAACAAGAGGGCCTTCAATGCGAGGGCATTCGCCGCGGCATGGAATGGCACAGTGATTCCACCGGGAAGTGAGGGTTCAGGTAAGGAGACAGTCAGGTTCACGGCATCAAGGGACCCGGAGGCCCCCGGCGGATACGCGTCCCACGGCTCATGCCCACCTGCAAGGGCCCTCAGGGCCGTTGTCACTGATGCAGGGATGCCACTCCCCAGGGGCATGACCTGGGAGTTCCGTGCGGTCCTGTTCGGCTTCAACCCGGCAACCGGAATAAAGGTCAGGAACACAGGGAGGTACCGGTACTCATTGAGATGTGGACGACAGGGTCAGGTGCGGGTACAACAATATACGCCAGGATCTACAGGCTTGAACCGGCATAGGGTGGTGGAGTTGATCTCAGCGGTTATTACAGCGGCAGGGCGTGGCAGCCGAATGTGTAGGGACATGCTGAAACTCGGCCTTGAGCCTGTCCATAAACTCCTCCTCCCCCTCAACTCAGTTACTGTAATAGAGAAAACAGTGGATTCAGTCCTCAGGGCGGGTGTGGATGAGTGCATCGTCGTAACAGGCCACCATGCAGGGGAGGTTGAGGAGGCGATATCAGGTCTGGATGTGGAGATTGTGAGGAACGATCCACCTGATGTTCCACTCTCGGCATCACTCCTCAATGGTGTTCTTTCTGCTTCAGGTGAAGTCATACTCTGCGTTGCCGGGGACCAGCCGGCGGTATCCCCTGAGACCATGGGGAGGATCACTGAACAAGCTGACCCTGAGACGGTTTCGGTACTTGCAAGGGGGAGGAGCGGATGGCTTGAGAGCGCTGAGGGCCTAGGCATGCCCCTTGCAGCTAGCTCAGATCTCCTTAAAAGATACCTCCCCCGGGGTGATGGAAACATAAATCCTCTGCTCCATCTGATGGTGGATGATGGCATCAGGCTGTACGGTGTTGAGGCATCGGATCCCATTGAACTGGTGAATGTAAACCACTACAGTGATTACATTAGAATAAGGGAATTTTTTGGTAGATATTGAACCACTGCAGTGATTACATTAGAATAAGGGAATATTTGGAGTCAAGGGGAATAGCTGGAGACCGGAGTCAGCAACTAAAAGAAAAGAGGTGGAGACCCCAATCTAGAATTCCTTTTCCTCGGTCTCCTCTTCAAGAAGATCCAGTCTATCCTCAATCTCCTCAAGGAGCTTACCCACACTCCTGAGGATCTCAAGGGTATCATAGATCCAGTTTATAACAAGCTCCTGGTCTGCCTCACCCTCATATTTCCTTATCTTTTCCTCGAGGTCAGCAACATCCTCAAGGATCCTGAAGGTCTTTGTCTCAACCACAACCATCACCCCACGTTTTATCAGGTGAGCCTACTGGCTTATGGCCTCAAGGGCGTTGACAACACACCCTATGTTCTCGCCGTTGAGGCCCACTATGAGTTCATCATCCCTCACACCGGCGTACTGCCTTGAACCACTGCACCCCATGGTTATGTTTGCCCTCTTCCTCATGTAGGGACCTGCAACTGCGTCTGCACAGAGTGACTGTATACCTGAGAAGTCTGCCTCAACGCGGCCACCCAGCGTGTAGACGAGGGCCTGTGAGATCTTCATTGCCTGGGCAGGGTTGCAGATGATCACTATGACGTCAGGGTCAAAGGTTGCATCCTCAAGGGGCGCGTATACTGCAGCGTAAAACCTGAGGTCAACGGATGGTATCTCATCAAAGGTTCTCTTGGCTGATGCAAAGCTTGCGAAGCGGCCAAGGTTGTAGTAGAACTCCCCTGTTTTGACCTTCTCTGGTGCCTCATCTATTCCAAGGGCATCTGCACCACCCTTGCATGCCTGGGCCTCAGCCGTCGCATAGAATGATTTCCCTGCAGCGGCCATCTGGACCATTTCACAGTGCCTTGCAGGCTTCTCTATTTTTTCAACGCCCTCAGGAAGGTCATCCTCCCTTAGAACGAGTTTTATCGCCACCGGGGACTTTTCAAGTCCAAGGAGGTCCTTCAGTTTTCCTGATATCACATCATATCCATTCGCAGCGCATACATCAACCACAAGATCACCTCAATCTATAATCTTCACGGGTTTACCGTACTGTCGTTTCTCGAGATGGCCACAGTCGCGGCATCTGTAGATCACCAGGATGAAGTTCCCTGATTCAGGGTATGTCTCCTCCACCTCATCTGCAACTCCACCGCAGACACTGCACCTCACCCTCTCTGGCTGATCCATTCTGTAGTGTATCATCAGAACCACACCTTAATATTATGTAAAAAAGAGTATATTAATTTCTCTGCAGTGTATCATCGGGACCACACTGTAATATATGTGAAAAAGAGTATATTAATTTCTCGGTTTCGGTGGTTCTGTTTCAGGTTTTCACTGCTTTTCCAGGTTGCTGCAGCTGGTTGTGGCGGGTCTCTCTTAAGTTTTTATGGGATGTCAGTGGAGTCCAGGGTTATTATGAACTCCCTGGCATGTTGCAGGGTTTGTGAGTAGTCCTGGTACATGTAGTTCTCATAGAGTATGGCGGGTGTTCCCCCCTGAATTATGGGTTCTGTTACATAGGCGGGGCTTGTCTGTGACTCAGGGAGGTAGTAGGATAGCCAGCTGATCCTGGATGCAAGTTTCAGGGCTATCAACCTGCTCCTATCATCAGGAAGTGGGGTGAAAACGAACCTCCTCATACCATAGTTGCCCCTGTTGGAGTGCACATCAACTGCGAGGCTGTAGTTACCCCGGGATACATCGGAGACCACGTATCTTCGTGCAAGGAGCTGCCCTGCCATTCTCCCCTTTTCGTAGTCCTCCGGGTTAAATGTGACGTTGACCCGGTATACGAAGTACATGTACCTCAGTTTGTCCTGGTTCTCCTCAAGGGCCTGCATTACTGCCCTGTGGGAGTTCCCCTCAAGGGGGTGGACCCCTGTTATGTAGGCTATTTTCACCTCTGAGTTTCTGTTCCCGTAGGGTCCAAGTTTCTCAACTGTGCCCATCTTATCTGAGCCCAGAACCACAGCTTCCTTCCTGTTATCTGTGCTGTGGAGGGAGGGGTTCAGCAGGTAAACCGTGATTAAAGCCCCGGTGATTATGAGTGATATGATCAGTTTTCTCTGCATACTGAACTTCCATCAGTACACTATTTTCCCATTTGATAGTTTGAGGATAAAGGTTTGCTCATTCAACAATTTAATAGTTAAGTTAGATTTCTATAAAAAGAAAAAAGGTATTCAGGCACTCACCACTTCTGGTAGAGTCCCTGTCCTCCTGTATTCAACCAGAACCTGTCTGAAGATCTTCCTTGCAAGGGATGGGGTTATATCGGGGGATCCCTCAACATAGATACCCACGTGGTTGGGGCTTCTGCCATTGGCGTCCATCCAGTTGTATGTGCGCTCCGCCATATCGGTGTATTCACTCCTTGTAAGGGTAACGGTATCCATGAATCCATAGGGGTCCTCAGGGCCACCGTATTCACCCACATGGATCTTTCCTGTCTCATTGAGTTCCAGCATCACAACCCCCCTTGCAAAGATGTAGAGTAACTGGGGGCCTGTGAAGTTGAATCCCCTGTACTTCACGGTCCCGTTACCTGAGTCCATCTCTGCAAGTTCAAGGACAGCCTGAAGGTTCAGCCGGTATCCATCTGAGGTTTTTTCAACCGTTGCCGTTTCAACTTTATCTTCCTGGACACTGCCGCCCTTGAGTAGCTGCAGTGCACCGGCTGTGAACAGAAGAGCCAGCATAACCGCTGCAATAACCGGAATCATTCTATCGGAATCCATATCACTCAACCCTGAAACTCCTTATAATTGTGTTTATATCATCCTGTATAAGTGAGATGTCATCAGATGTGAAAAGCAGGGAGTATTCATATTTGCCATCGGTGAATACAATGTACTCATGGTCTCCGCATCCATCTGAATAATACGATGATTTGATGGCATATGCCCGGTTACCATCAACCTCGATTTCCTTCACGTATTCAACGCTATCCCCTTTTTCATAGCATACTTCAAGCCAGATTTCCTTCAGGGTTTCAGCACTAAGGGTGTAGGGTTTTTTATAGACGGTCATGATTGAGTTTATACCCATATCGTAAGATTTGAGATCAACTACGGTATCTGAGCTTCTATTTTCCGGTGTGTAGATATTCCATGTCTCGGGGTAACTGAATGAGATTCCATTGCCCTCGAATTTATTGATGTATGATTCTGTTAACGCTGACCCACCAGTAGCATCCAAAGTATCATAACTGTAATCATCGCTGTAATCAGTACTATGGTCGGTAAAAAACGTGGCTGCAACTGCAATGAAGAGTATTATTATCATTGGGAGTCCAGTAGCTATTAGAAACTTTGATGTCTGGCTCTGCTTTTTCCACCAGCTGTTACTCCCCCCAGAGTTAAGTTCAAACCCGCAGCTGGAACAGAAGATTGCATCTCTCCTGTTTTCTGATCCACAGTTTGAGCACCTTTTCAAATGCACACCTCCATTAAAAAAATAAAATGGGGACTATCTTATTAGCCCGAGAATACCTGCAATACCAAGGAAAACTGTTCCGGGGATTGCATAGGCAGATATGCTTATGAGAAGCCAGAGGGCACTGACTATGAGGATCACACCACCCCTTCTGGGGTTGTTCCTTACATATACTGATCCTATGATCCCCACAATTGAGGCCAGTATCGCACTGATACCCAGATAGAGTAGCTCGGAACCAAAAACCGAAAGTACAATGGCAAAAAGGCCTCCCAGCAAACCGAAGATCGCCCCGATTATTCCAAGCACAAGTTCAAGTGTCCTTGATGTTTCTACAGCATCACTCATTACAACTCACCTCCATCAGACATTCAGGGTTGTTCTGTATATGGCAGAGTCATCGTCAGTCGCCAGGTCGGTGAATATCAGCACTTCAACCTTCACAGGGGTTCCTGAGTCGATGATGTCCATGGTGCTGAATTTAACTGGCTGACCTGCTTTTGCGTCATTGATGTTCCATGCGAGTGGATTGTCATATAGCAGGTTTCCCTCTGAGTCATACCACTTGAGGCGTATCTCAAGGTAGGAGAAGTCCCTGAGTGGCGTGATCTTTCCCTTCACGGAGTAACTTCCATAGCCCTCTGAGACGACTTCAATATCCTCAACCCTGATTTCAGATTGGGTCTGTGTATTGGATTTTTCTGCAGTGGATGCCTCGCTCCCGGTGTTATCCGGAGACATCATCCCGACTATTGCAACAACAAGTATAAAACCAAGACACAGTGCTCCAATGATAACACCTGCCCTGGTTGTTGAACTCTGTTCATCCCACCAGCTCATTTTATCAACCTCCTTTTTTTTCCTGAATTGTTCAGAGATGGATTATGAAGTACTTCACCGCCTTTGTGAGTATACCCAGCCCCACACCTGCTGCAAAGCCGGTTGAAAATCTCAGAATATTGTTGCTTTCCCTGTAACCAAGCAGCTGTGTGAATCCATCAAGGAATGTTGGAACTATCATAAGGACTCCTATGATTATAAGGGTGATATCATATTCAATCACTGTGAAGTAGGCATATATAAAGTATGCAAATGCACCAGTGTAAATTCCAGTACACCTTGAACATACAGGAAAATAGTGGCCTCTTACTGAAAATGTTCTCTCTGGTTTTCTGTGGCACAGATACTTCAGTTTCATATGGACAACACCATCTCTAAAATGTCAATCAGGACAATTACTTAATGAGTATTTTATTATATTTAAATGTTAATGTTTTTCATTTACATTAATAAATTTTACAGGGATTGTGGGATAATTTTTCATCATGAATTCTCTGCCACTCATCCATTAACTTCATTATACCTTCCACATATTATGGGCCACCCATGATAGAGGAGCAATCATCTGATGGTATGAGCAAATTCATTTTAATGTAATGTGGAATACCCCCATTTTCACTGACCCCCTTCACCATATCAGTGGATTAAGAATAAAAAAGGGGTCACTTCTGAATGTCAATCTGTATAGAGGAAAATATATATAGAATGATCAGAATAAGATAACACCATATGTAATGGATTGTTTTCCCTGAACAAATCTTTGTGATAGGAAAACTTAAGGGACGTGATAATAATGGATACAACGCTGATATCCACAATATACTCCATTGAGCCGGTGATGTTCTGCATAACACAGTTCTCACCAAAGAAGGTCGTACTGCTCAAGGAGGATAAGGCGCCAAGGGAGAAGGAACAGGTAGAACAGGTCCTCAGAGACACCCTGGGTAACTTCGTTGAGATAACGACCTTCGAGACAAGTCTTTATGATGTTGTCACCATTGCAAAGGACATGGTTGAGATCATAGATGAGGAAAGGGCCAATGGAAGGCGTGTTGTGGTTAATATAAGCGGGGGCAGGAAGACCCAGGCACTCGGTGCACTCTTCGGCTGCTATGCCAGGAACCATGATGTCCAGCGCATAGTGTATGTGACCGAGGAGGACAGTGAACTCATAGACCTCCCCATACTGAGCTTCGGGATCTCCAAGACCAAGAAACAGGTCCTTGAGGAACTCAAAGCAGGTGAAACTTCGGTTAAGAACCTTGCAATCAAGATAGGTATAAGCAGGGGAATGACCTACAACCACATAAGGGAACTCCGTGACATGGGGTTCATAGACCGTGAAAAACTTGAGATAACCTCTGCAGGTGAACTTGCAGTGCTTTAAATCATCTTAAGGGGCACATGTTTATTTAAATGAATTAAAGTGTCCTCAATGCCCATAATCTCTTTAAACAGAACAGATAATTTTTTTGGAAGGGAAAAGGAAATCAGAAGAATTAAGGAAGCCCTCAATGACCCTGGCTTTGTGATTTTGACGGGTAGGATGGGCTCAGGAAAAACCGCTATTCTCAGAAGGTTTCATGGGGAGAACCCAAATAGGACCACCTTCATTGATATGAGGTGTACCGATATCAGGAGGATCCATGAGGGCATACCTGACTTCAGGAGGATAACTGTTCTTGCAAGAACCGTGGAGTGGAACGTGCTCCTTGACAGCATGTCCCCCGAAAGATCTGCCTTCACTGAGGCATGGAAGATGTCACAGATGCACTCCATGAGCTGTGCTGTGGCGGTGAGGTACAGCGAGCAACTTATCAGGGATATTCAGGGGGAACTCCCCCTGGCGGCTGTTGTTGAGGTGCCACCCCTCACAGAAAGAGAAACAGAGATGTACATCAGGCTCAAGGCACCGGGTTTCAGGGCTGTGGGTGCTGGGATAGCATACATCCATGAGGTCACAGAGGGAATGCCCCTGTTCATTGACAGCTTCCTGAATGTGCTCTCAGATGGAATCATATACGGTCCAGCGCTCCTTGAGGAGAACTTCCAGGCAAAGTTTCAGCAGATAGCATTTCCATGGATCGCTGAACTTAACTGTTTAACGCAGAGGGAAAAGGGTATACTGAGTCTTTTAAAGGACGGCCCCCTTAAAAGTGATGAAATACCCGCAGAGAGTAGCGAACTTGATGAACTTGAACTCAGGGGCTTCATTGAGCTTCATGGGGATGAATGGAGTATAGGCTCCGAGCTCCTCAGAAGGGTTATAGTTGAACTTGAGAATCAGACGGGATGTATCTAGTTTTATTCAATAAAAAAATAAAATGGGGGTTATCTACCCCTCCAGTAACCGAATCCCACAAGTAAAACAAGGCTCACAACACCCAGAAGCGCGTACAGTGGCACCTGACTCTCTGATGATCCACTCCGGGTTGAAGCTGAAACCTCATAGGCCTTTCCTGATTCAGAACCTTTTACTGTTTCACCGGGGGTCGCTGTATCTTGACTTTCATCCACTGAACCGGATGATCCACTGTGTGATTCACCTGGTGAACCTGAAGGTTTCTGTCCGTTTCCTGCGCTTTCACCGTTACTTTCTGAACCTGAATGGCCTGGATTCTCTGAACCTCCCCCCTCTGGTATATTGACTGATGCGCCTGTTGCAGCTGCAAGGGCAGCGGCGAACCTTTTAAGGTCGGCCTGGTTGACCGAGGAGACCTTAACAAGCCAGTTATTGAAGACTATATTTGCACAGGTATGGTGGCAGCACACAACCCCGTACTGCCCGGCAAGTTCAATGTAGCGGTTTGCAAGGTCCCTCATGACAGCCCTATCTGCATTCCAGATGTTCCGCCTTGCAGCCTCAAGGACCCAGGCGATCATTGACTGGGCTGCAACAGCCTCATAGTCCCTTGATGCCCTGAACCTGTCACTCAGAAGGTTCACTGCGAGCTGGTTCCATAGCTCATTGCTCACTGCACCTGTTGTAACGGCCACGCCGAAGACATTCTTGTACCTTGAGGCGTATTCCAGCCAGCCACTTGGTGAGCTGAGGAGTGAGTCCATGTAGCGCGGGTTGAGCAGCTGGGATCTCACCTCAAGTTCAATCTCCTCTGTAACGGTCCTCACTGTGACCGTGTTCCTGTTCCGTATATCCACCAGTGCAGTGTCGGGGTTGCCGCCTAGGTGGCGTGATGCAAGGACCATCCCACCGAACCAGTCATAGTAGTCGTCTGTGTCAATGAGCCTCCAGGTACTGTCTAGGTTCTGGGTTACAAGGTTCACCCTACCCAGGAGGTACTGGAAGGTGCCCCTGTTCTGCTTTATATCCACGCCTCCAGGGGTTGACCTCCAGGCATAGGAGACCCTTGAGAGGTAGACATCTGCAAGTTCAGCGCTGGTATTCCATCTTGAGGTTGCGGGTGTCATATCTGATACACCTGTACCCTCAAGTACAAGGCCCCTGAGTCCGAAGACACGGTCCAGTGAGCCGCATTCACTGTAGTGCCTTTTAATATGGTTTTCGGTGTCATTTGCCTCTGCAGCCATCTTAACAGCGGCGTTCATAAGGTCTATCCAGAGCTGGTTACCGGTAACGGCAGTTACAAATACGTCGATGCGCGGCCGTGGTATCTCAACGCCGTTCACTGTGATCTTGAGTTCTGATGCGTTCATGAGGGCAGGTTCCGGTTTAACGTCGCCATTGGTATTCCACTGGGGCTTAACCCCGAGGAGGTACATGAACTCTGCAATGGCGACTCCATCGGTCCTCAGAAGCTCGGTACCCCACATCACCATTCCGATGAGTTCAGGGAATCTGCCGTGCTTCGTGTAGTACTCTGCAAGGAGGGTGTCTGTGATTCTCTTCGCGGTCTCCCAGGCGGCCCTTGTTGGCATCTTCTTGGGGTTGGTGGCGTAGAAGTTGACGCCGGTTGGGAGCACATCACACCATGCAGGGTCACCTGCAAGCCCTGGCCTCACAAAGCCACCACCAAGGGCTGAAAGGAGGCTCTGCCATTCGGTGTTTCCGCGTATCCTTCTGATTGTCTCATTGATGAATTCAAGGTCCGTAAGGTTTATACCTGCAGGGACCGTGCCGTTTATGATGTTCCTGATCCATGTCCGTGCAAGGTTCTTAACCAAGGCTATCTCGTCACTGTATCTGAGGGGATCCTTCAGCATTTCACTGTAGGCGGGCTTTGAGGGGTGAAGGGTTTTCCTGATGTTCTCCAGGAACTCTGACCTTGATGATGCTATGGTGAGAACCTCCTCAACCAGCTCATCACCCTCAAGCACCCTTCCAAGGCTGTGGAGTCCCAGGGGGATTATGTCTGATTCTATCTCATGGAGACTGAGGTGAAGCCTCTCAAGGGCATCTGTGAAGTTTCCTGACATGTTGAATCCCATCTCTGAAGCTCTGGATCTGATCTGGGACTCAAGGGCCGGGAGTATCTGGCTGTTGCCAACCTTGAGGGCGTTCTCGTACTGGTGGATGAGGTCGTGTATCTCAATGAGTTTACCGTACAGTCCGCTCTCAACCATTGCAGGGGTCATGTGGTCGATTATGAGCGCCCCGCTCCGGTCCTTTGCAACCATGCCCTCCCCTGGATTTGAGACGATGTATGGGTAGATGTTTGGGATTCCTGTGAGCTGGAATGGCCAGTCATCCTCCATGAGCCCTATCATCCTCCCGGGGAGGAACTCCAGTGTCCCGTGGGTTCCAAGGTGTATCATTGCATTTGCCCTGAATACGTTCTCCATCCACCTGTAGAATGCTATGTACTGGTGGTGTGGTGGCAGGTAGGGGTTGTGGTAGTCTGTGACCTCGTCCCAGCCACGTGCCGGCTGGACCGTTACGAAGATGTTCCCCAGCATTATACCTGGTATCACGATGCTGCCGTTCACCGTCATTATCCTGCCTGGTGCGGATCCCCATTTTGATATGACCTCTGACCTGAGTTTCTCAGGGAGTTTGCTGAACCATGCCAGGTATTTCTGCACATCAAGGAGCTGCCCGCTGGCCTGCAGTTCTGCCCTGTGCTCACTCACGTACCTTTCAAGGAGTGGCTGGGCCCAGGTACCCCTGTTACCAAACTCTGAGACCATCCTGTAGAGTTCCTCCACGTCGGGTATTCTTTCAACCCTGTATCCTGTCTCGTTGAGCTTCACCAGGAGGTCGTGGAGGCTCCTGAAGACGTCCAGGTATGATGCCGTGAACCCATCCTTACCTGGCGGGTAGCTGTAGAGTATCACCGCGATTTTCTTATCTGAATTACTGAGTTCCCTGAGCCTTGCCCATCCATCGGCCAGTTTGACGATCTTCTCAACACCGGGCTGTACCACAACCTCATTCCATGATGCGTCGGTGTAGGATACAACGATTGGTGAGAAGACACCCTCAAATCCGGGTATCGTGACCTGCCATGTCCACTCATACTGGGCGCCCAGCGGGTTTGTGAGGCTTGAGTTGCTGTAGAGCTGCACCCCCTTGATCACAGGGATGTTGATCCTCTCAAGCTCTGCAAGCGCCCCACCTGATGGCAGGTTGGCGTAGTTGAGTGACCATGAGTAGAGGGATATCACCGCGTCTATCCCCCTTGTGAGGGGCCCCTTACCGTTGACTCCAAGGGCGAGTTCCTCAAGTAGTGAACTCACAGCAGGATTTGTGGCCCCCTGGTAGAGGTTGAAGACGGCCCTTCCCTGTTTCTCTGCCTCACGTATTATCGCATCCACTGTTGTTGATGGATTGTAGCTCACAACGACGATGAAGGGTCCTGTTATGTTTTTGTTTGCCGTGTACCAGTTCTCGAATTCCCTGTAAATATCTGCCCTCTGACCTTCCGCCCATACCGAGAAGTTCTGGTCTATCCATCTTAGGCTATCATATGGTGGTATGAATCCAGGGTTGCCCTCTATCCATGCCTTTATCCTGGATCTCTCTGCAACCACACTCATCACTCCACGGTCAGGGTGGTAGAGTCCCCAGTCAGGTGCTGCCATGACCGGCCCCTGGTTGTTCTCCACAGGGTTGAATGTGGTCTCACCGAGGAGATACTGGATGTACTTTATCATGTTCTCCAGGTTCTCCCTGGCTGCCCCTCCTGATGCAAGGGCGTAGTAACTTGCAATGTAGGTGTTCTCCACTGTATCAGGTGTGTCATTTCCTGGTGTTCCCCCGAGGAGGTTCAACCCGGTTCCACCGTAGGGGTCGCTGTCTGTGTCTGTGGGGTAACCGAAGCCCGCCGCTATCATGTTCCTCTGGTTCGCGGGACTCCTCAGGAGATATGGATACCAGGAGTCACCCCATCCTGTCCCGGGCATTGCCATGTCCAGGTAGGCGAAGTTCACGTGCTCCATGATCCAGTCACTGGCTGCTGAGGATGGGTCCCACATGTCATGGTAGATTATCCTCCTGTTACCCATCGACTTCAGTATGCGTCCCTTCTCAGGGACCGAGCTTATGATGGCTATATCCGGCATGAATGTGTGGTTCAGTTTTTGGCTTGAGTTTACGGTGTATGTCACTGGCCGGTAGGTTTGGTAGCTTATCCTCACCTCAACAGGGAATCTGTCACTGAATGTGACCCTGTAGGATCCGTCTGATGCTGTCCCTGTTTCATTGATAACCGAACCATTGTATATCACGGTGATGGTGGCATTCTTCACTGGCAGCGCGTCCTGGAGTGTGGTGTATCCTCCTGATGTTTCATTGTAGATCTCCTTTATGTGTCCTGAAACCTCCGCTGCGCTGGCTGTGCCTGTCAGTGCAACTGCGAGTATCACCGCCATTACTGTGATGAATCTTTTAATATTTTCACCTCCCTTTAATTTTATTCAGGTTTACTTTAAGGGAGGCGATATTTAAAATTAACTTTAATTATTTTAAAACAAATTTTAAATATGGTCACTCAGATGGTCACGTTAAATGCCTCTGGTGATAATAAATAGGTTGATGGGGGTTTCAGTTATTTTGCAGGGCTTTTTGCCTGTTCAGTGACAATAAAAAAGTTAATGGGGGTTTTTCAGGTTATTCGGCAGGGATTTTTTAGTTGTTCATTGATAATAAAAGAGGTTGATTGGAGTTAAATGTTGTTGTTTCTCCTCATGGTCTCGGCCCTCTCCCTGTAGCCTCTAATTCGCCCGCTCTCATCCTGTAGGTTGAAGAACACAGAATGTATGACCTCACCTGCATGTGTCAGGGCTGAGCCCACAAGACCCTCAGAGGTGTACCGGTGGTCTATCCCATAGCCCGGGGATGGGTAACGGTGTTCATCTGCGTTCATGATCCTCTCAATGAAGCCCTCAGGGTCCACAGGTTCGTATGTGGCCGCATCATGGAGCATGGCCTCGATTGCATAGCTCTTTATGATCTTATCATGGAGTTCCCTGTAGGCCGAACTTCTTGATACAAGTTCAAATCCTGCAATTCTACCGTTGATTGCAACAAGCACTCCGTTCTGCCCCTTCACTGGTTTGAATGGTTTTTTGAATT
The DNA here is from genome assembly GCF_022014235.1 of Methanothermobacter sp. K4. NCBI lineage: Archaea > Methanobacteriati > Methanobacteriota > Methanobacteria > Methanobacteriales > Methanobacteriaceae > Methanothermobacter > Methanothermobacter sp. K4. Next base: position 172,578 of record NZ_JAKLTD010000002.1, on the reverse strand, counting down.
CCTCCAGTGTCTTTCTCTTCTTTCTGTAGGCATCTGCCATCGCACCTGTTTTTGAGGTTGAGCCGGTCCTCCTGTGTAGCCTGTTAACCTCATCCCATACGCTGCTCTGGCGTGAGCAGTACGCCGTCAGTAACTCTTCCTGGTTCCTGATGTTGATCTCCCGGATATCCTCAAAGGTGTCACGGATGACATGCTCATCTGCGGGTGTATCATCTATTTCAGCGCTTCTGCCAATGTTCTCAAGGTTCTCTTCATCCGCAGGTGTATCATCTATTTCAGCCCCTCTTCCAAGGTTCTCAAGGTTCTCTGTCACGGTTCTTGTCTTGGTAACCCTGACGTTGAGTGCAGCGACCCTTTCAGGGTCCCTGAACTCCTTTGAGGTATAGGACCATCTGCCCTGCTCCACGCAGCTTACAGGTATCATGGTTTCTGACTTCTCAGGCACCAGAACGGTGGCGTTGGCCACACGGTTCTGCTTGGCACCCTCCAGTTCCTCCCCGTCAATTATGAGTACGGGTTCAGCAGCCCGGTTAACTGCAAGTACCCTGGGTACTGAGCCATATTCGTCAACCTCACCTATACTTATGAGGTCATTGCTCATGGCCTCTTTGAGTGTAAGGTAGTTCTGGCTCCCCTCAGGCGCCCTAACAGGGATGACCTCCATCTGATCTGAAACCTGGGGTTTGAGGAACTCCAGGCTTCCCAGCCAGCTCTCAACTATCTCATTCAAAACATCACCTCTCAAGGTTAACAGCCAGATAATTCACTCTGGCTCTAGAATAGTATATGTAAATTATTGAATATAAATATTTTTACTGAATAATTGAAAATATTTTATTCAAATATGAGTGAAATATCTGTTTAATGAAAGAATTTAATTTAAAATGTGGTATTCTGAAAGATTTTAAGTGTTCACATGGACGCCCTTTGATTCTGGATTTATTCTCTGAGAGCTTCTAAGCATTTAATAAAAAAATAAAGGTATTCTGAGGGCGTATCAGCTGTTATCCCTTAGGGCGGCCCTCAGGTCCTCAACAGGCACATCGTATGTTTCACAGGCCCTCTGAAGCCATGCCATTGTCGATTCAGGTGTGAGGGACATGGCAACCCTTAATAGCTCTGCAAGCACCTGAGACTGTGGTGAGGTGGTATCAAGGATTTTAACAAGTGATCTGAAAAGTTTAAAGCATTTCCTGGCGTCTGATATGAATGAGCTCAGGGTCTCCTGGTATTCAAGGGCATCCACGTCCCTCTCATCATCCATCATAACCGTGGGTGTGAAGATGTCGTACTCCCACTTGAAGAGTCCAAGGATGGAGCTCCTCTTATCCTCTGCCCCCTCAAGGTAGTCTGATATGAGGGATAGAATACCGTGGGATACTGCTGAGGGGCTCGCCCTCATGTTACCTGTAATTCCGAGGTTTGCCTCCAGCAGTTTCTTCAGGGAGGTCTTCATCCAGCCGCTCTGGGGGTCTTCGAGGTCGTTCAGCGTCGCCTCCACAACCTTCCTAACCTCAAAGGGCTTATCGGTTAGGTCAAAGAAGTGGGGGTACCTGGATTTCATTTCCATCTTCAGCTCCTCTGTATCATGTTTCCCCGGGTCTTCACGGGTCTCCTGGAAGGCCTCAAAGAGGATAATGTCCCTTAACCGTATGTGGGACGTCCAGTCGGTGAAGTATTTTATCCGGATATCCTCGGCGGTTTTACGCCCCAGAGGGGTGTTCAGGAGGGATGGATGGTATTTCAGGAACTCCTCCCACCCCTCAAGGCCTGTGTATCCTGATTTCAGGATTCTCTCTGCAGCCTCATTATATTTTATGCCTTCAAATATGTCCAACATACCACCTCTAAAAGAGAGAGGGAGATCACCAAGCCTCCCTATACACAAATATCCTGAATAAAACAACTGTATATGTAGCACTGTATATGTATTTTATTGAATATAAAGGTTGCGGTTAAGTTGATTAAAAATGTTTATTTATAAAAGCATATAATAGAAAGTATAACAAAATTTTCCAGGATTATAAAAATAAACGTGGATGCCACACCGCACTTGTCTGTAACCAGGGGTAACCTGCTTCAAGGAGTGCCAAGATCTAAACTATACCATATATGGAGTAGAGCGAGTTTCCTTGGATCATAATTTGCTTTTACTTGATTTTACGATATTATATGACTCACATAATCTTTAAAAGCCTTAAATCTAGATTAGACATCTGTTTTCACCATATGTACTGTTGATCGCTGATAAAGGTGCTGTTAGTGCATAACATTACCGGAAATAGCGTCGCCGCTATGTGTTTTCTGACAGTCATCTTTCACTGAAAATTAAACACCTAATTTTTTTAATTAATTAAAGTAAATTTGTAATACGTCATCATTCAACAGAAAAACTATAAAAGTAAAGGGATAGCATAGAAATAACATTCAGGTGGTGCAGTGAATGGGAGGGGAGATCCAGCTCACAGATGAACAGCGCAGGGCTGTTGAACACTTCACCGGGCCCATGCTGGTTGTTGCAGGGCCAGGGGCCGGGAAGACAAGGATCATAGTTGAGAGGGTGGCCCACCTCACAGAGAGGAAGGGGGTTGACCCAGGAAGCCTAGTGGTGATAACCTTCACAAAGAAGGCTGCTGATGAGCTTAAGGAGAGGATACTCAGGCGCGTGGGTTCAAGGGCAGAGGAGATGCAGATATCCACCATACACTCATTCTGCAACCGCATACTCCGCATGTACCCGGATCACCACCCCCTGGGTTCCCACTTCCATGTCCTGGATGAGGAGAAACAGCTCATGTTCATCTACGACCACAGGGAAGAACTTGGATTAAGGCACACCCCCAGGGAACGCTTCCTCAAACTCCAGGCCTTCTTCAGCGAATGCCAGGAGAACATGATTGAACCGGATGCGCTCCTGGAATACCACCGCTCCCATGGTTCAAAAAGAATGCAGATCGTCGCTGCAGAGGCATATGGCAAATACATCAAACTCATGGAGGAGAAGAGGGTCCTGGACTTCTCAGGGATGCAGTGGCAGGTCGTAAAACTTCTTGAAAGTGATGATAGGGTCCTCGAGGACCTCAGGTCAAGGTACAGGTTCCTCATGGTTGACGAGTACCAGGACACAAACCCCATACAGGAGAGGTTCCTGGAGCTCCTTACAGGGGATGAAAAAAACATATTCGCAGTTGGGGATGAGGACCAGAGCATCTATGGCTTCAGGGGGTCCACACCAGAGAACTTCCTGGGCTTCGAGGACAAGTACGATGCAGAGGTTGTGATGCTGGAGAGGAACTTCCGATCGGTCCCCAGCATAGTGGACATCACCCAGAGGTTCATGGAGGGGTACAGGGACTACCCCAAGACCATAAGGCCGGTGAGGAACTCAAAAAACAGGGTCTTCATCCTTGACAACCCCACCCACCAGGACGAGCCACGCAACATAGTCAGCATAATAAGGGCCCTCGTTGATCACAATGTGATCCCCCACCAGGGGTACGTGACACTCCTCTTCAGGAGTGTTAAACACGATGCAGGCGAGATAATGAATGAACTCAGAAGGGAGGGCATGCCCTTCAATGTTTACGGTGAGGGCGGATTCTTTGACAGGGAGGAGATACTCTACATCATACAGCTCCTCCACCACACAAGGAGTATAAGGAGGAGGATAATCAAGAAACTGAGCCCTGAAAACACCGAGCATTTCGAGAGCGACTTCATGGATATAACGGGTGAAAGTATTGAGATAATCAGGAATATGGATGAAGAGGGCCTCAGATCATTCAGAACCCATGAAGAATTCAGGGAAGCTGGATTCACCCATCAGGATGACATCGAAAAACTCGTCGCCCTCAACAGACTCATAGACAGTGAACCCGGCGTCCTTGAGAGGTACTATGAGATCCTTGAGATCAGCAGGTACCCCCACAGGCTCCTTGAGAGGGCTGATGATGAGTCAAGGGAGAAACTCTACAACCTTGCAAGGTTCAGTTCAATAATCAAGGACTATGAGAGGGTATCCTCAGAGCCCACCGTGGAGGGCCTCATGGAGTTTGTGAGGATGGCGATGACAGGAAGCGTTAAGAAGTACGACCAGATACTCCTTGACAACCCGTACTCGGTCAATGTCATGACCATGCACAGGGCGAAGGGCCTTGAGTTTCCTGCTGTCATAATCTGCTCAGTTTTCAATGGTAAATTGCCCAGGAATAGGGGGAATCCTAAGGAAGCCTCCAATACTGAATTGCCCAGGAATGGAGAAGATCATGAGGACCTGTTCATCCCGAAGGAACTCAGAAAGGGCACAGAAAGGAAGGATTTCCTCGAGGAGAGGAGACTCTTCTATGTGGGAATGACAAGGGCCCAGGACATACTTATAATCTCTGCGACAGAGAACCACCGGGGAAGACTGGGGTATTCACCATTCATAGAGGACCTCATATCAGCTTCAAGGATAACAAGCGATAAACTGGGGAGGATAGACCCTGAATATGCCAGGATAGAGGTCATAAAGAACACCTGTGAGGTGGGGGATATTGAATCCATGGAGACCTTCAGGATGAGCTTCACAGAACTCAACACCTACCTCACATGCCCATTCAGGTACATGATGCTCTACGAGTACGGCTTCGATGTCCCGTCAACCATGAACCAGCTCTATGGTATGGCTGTCCATGAGTGCCTCAGGAGGATAAACAGGCGCCTCATGAGGGGTGAGGCCATAACCGATGGTTACATACACGAGCTGGCATCAGAGACCCTCAGGGATCTGAATTTAAGCAGGGAGGCATTTGATGCCTTTAAGTCCAAACTTAAACGCTACATTGAGGATATAAGGTCCCGCGCAGCCCGAATAATCTCTGCAGAGAAACCCTTCAGCATAATGAGGGATGGCTTCATGCTGACAGGTCAGACAGACCTCATCATAGAAAACTCCAATGGCGGACTGGAACTCGTTGACTTCAAGGCAATGACAGGGGAGGGTATAGAGTCAACGGATATCTCTCTTCAGCTTGGACTCTACAGGCACGCCCTTGAAGAGGACTTTGATGGCTTCCTTGCCTACACCTTTGAGGATTCAGAGTGGCATGAGATAGAGCCACTGGATGATGTTGAAGCGGTTCTCATTGAGGTTGCAGGCAGGGTGAGGAGGGAGGAATTCCCTGCAAGGAAGAACGATTTCTGCAGGTGGTGCACCTTCCACTCCATATGTGAGCATGTAGCAGGTATTTATGGGACCCTTTAGGTTTCACTGCTTCACCCTGAATGAGTATGTTACAAGGTCGAAGTTTTCCTTCTCCATTTCAAAGTCACTTTCATCCGCCCTGCATATCACCGCATACCGCCCCCTTGGCGTGTCCATTATGGTCACCCTCACCATGCCACCATTTTCAGGGTAAATGAACTCAACCCCACGGTAGCCGTTCACTGTGACGTTCCTTTTCCCTGTGAGATTTTCGGGTACAGGGAACCTGTAGTCAGCCCTGAGCTTCTCAACGGTGACCATGGTCCTGAGTTCCCCGCCGGGCTCTGCAACGGTGACGGCATACTCATAGCCCCGCTCCACCTCATATGGTGGGTGTATGAAGGACACCTGACTCCAGGATGCGGGGTAATGGAATATGATCTCATGGTTCTCAAAGACCCTGTAACCTGCTGTGCAGCATGATACAGATAGGATGATCAAAAAAAGGATGGGGATGAGCCTCATCACTTCACCTGGAAGGAGTAGGTGATAAGGTCAAAGTTCCTCTGTTCAGAATCGAACCTCTCAGGTGTTGTGCCGCATAGTATGACATAGATCCGCCCATTCTTCTCAAGCCAGGTTGCACGTTCCTGTTTCGTCACCCCATCAACATTGATGGTGTGTATATTCTCATATGCGGTTACACCGTCAACTGTGAGCGTCCTCTCAGAGATCAGCCTGTAACCAGGCTCCCCTGAGAAGGCCCGGTAGGTTTCATCATAGACGTCCTTCAGGGTCCTCCCTGATGGCAGCGGAATGCTCTGTATGATGACCAGGGTCTCAAGGTTACCAGCCTCATCAACCCCCGATGGGTCAGCGACCGCCGCGATACTGTTTGGACTTGCAACCGTCAGGTTCTCTGAGGTCCAGTTCGCAGGGTACCTGAATGATATCTCACTGTCAGAGTACGTCCTGTATGGTACATCCGGGACCGTATTGTTTCCCTCGGTTGTGACGGTGCAGCCTGAGACCGCAACGGCCACAACGATAGGGAGCAGAAGAAGATATCCCCTCATATAAAAACCCCCCTTTATCTGTACAGTTAATTATGTATCCCATTGTGGATATAACTATACATGGGTGTTAGTGATGCTCATGTTAACGTCGAATGTGATTGAGGGTAGGGTGATAGGGAGATACCATGGTATCGTGACGGGGGATGCACTCATAGGGGCCAACATATACAAGGACCTCTTCTCGGGTGTGAGGGACGTTGTTGGTGGCAGAACATCGGCATATGAGAAGGAACTCGCAAGGGCCAGGGAGCTCGCCCTATCCTCAATGAGGGAGGCTGCTGAGAAGCTGGGGGCTGATGCAATTATAGGGGTGAGGATTGACTACCACAACCTCGGGGGTACAATGGGGAACACAATCCTTGTATCCGCCACCGGGACAGCGGTGTCCCTTGATGAGTGAATGGGGGTGTTACCTGTGGGGAGGTACAGATGGGCCGTCCTTGCGGTGGCAGCTGGTCTTTCAGCGGGGCTACTGTCAGCCATCCTCTCTGTGAGGTTTCAGCTTGTGATTTTCGGCTTCAACATCATGTACATAGTATCCCCCCTCCTTGCAGGCTTCGTTGAGTCCTACATTGCAGGGAGGAAGTACGGGGCAAGTACCGGTGCTGTAAGTGCAATCCTGGTCTTTTTCGCTGTGAACATCTATGGCTGGTTCTTCCCGGCTGAACCCATCGAGTGGAATGTGTTCACGGTGGGTGGCCTGATGCTTGCCTTCCAGGCGGCCTTCCCCACAGCAGTGAACTTCCTCCTCGCGGCAATCATAACATACCTCCTGGGACTCGCAGGTAAGGGTGTGGGTGACCTTCTGGTGCCGAAAAACGGGACCATACCCCTTGAATATGATGCTGGAGGCGAAATGGTTGGTATAGCCGCAGGGGAGGCTGTCGGGAAACCCGATGAAATCACTGAACTCCGAAGGCAGGCTGTTGAGCGCATGCTGAGGGATGCTGAGGCCATGGGGGCTGTAGGGGTGGTTGACATCGATGTTGAGGTCACAGTGCTCAGTGGCCTCGGCGGGGAGGTTCTCGCCGTGACAGCCACAGGGACAGCGGTGAAGGGTTAACCCTCATCTTAAAGGGGATTCCAGAATGATGGGGGGGTAGCGGTGAAGGCTCAGCCTTTAACGTGGCATTATCTTTTCACACTAACTTATTCTTCTCCGGGGCAGCGGTGAATGGTTAGCATTCACATTTTTTATTTTAAGTGCCTGGTTTGAGGGATATGAGGTTAGCCTTTATCTGCGTTTTTCAAGCATATCCTCTATCCTCTCAAGTTTCATCTCGAGTTCATCCAGTTTATCACTGAGCCTCCTGAACTCATCCCTCCTTGTGGAGTCTATCCGCTCCTGCTCCCTCCTCAGGGTCTCAAGGAGTGTGGATGTGGCAGATGCGGTTATCAGGCTGGTGGATGCAATGGCACTGATCATTATGATCACACCTGTCAGCCTCCCCAGGGCTGTTACAGGTACTATGTCACCGTAGCCCACCGTTGTGATGGTCTGGAGGACGTACCATAATGAGTCCTCATATGTCCTCACAAGGGGGTTCACAGGACTCTCAACCAGGTAGAAGACGATTGTGAATACAAAAAGCACAGATACAAAGAGTCCAAGACCATAACCGAGCCTGCTGGTCCTTATGAATTCACCAACAGACCCCGCAAGGTCCCTGAATGCAATGAAAAGCCCAAACACCTTTATGAGGTTCAGGACTGCAAGTATAACTGAATCAGGGTTTACTCCCAGCAGATTCACACCGATGAAGTAGAAGGGCACCATCACAACGGGAATGTTCCACCTGTCACGGACAGCTGGCCGAAGTATGTAGGCTGTCACAACCGTGATGCTCGTGAGGAGGTCCAGGAGGACTATCCTTGAGAAGGTCCCGGGCTGAAGGGGGAGGAATATGCTGACAAGCAGTGATAGCCCATCGAGTCCAAGTAGAACAAGGATGATAACCTCATAAAGTATCCTGACACCCTTCTGAAGATCTTTCACATGTGGACCCCCCTCGAGGAAAGCATGAACTGGATACTAATTTATATCATGGATTATTTATAACCTTTCACACACGGAAAATGAAATCTTTCAGATTAAACCATCGTTTCATGTCCTGAATAAGTAATAACAGAATATCAATGTCCTGGATAAGTAATAACATGATATTATCCACCCATTCATGGAAAAACTTTAATAGGGTGAGATTCTATAACCTAATTTTTCTTCTGAAGACTTTCACATGAAAGAGTGATAACAATGAAGGTGACAGTTTACGGTGCTGGTAATCAGAAATTATATACTGAGGAACTGAACCTCCCTGAAAAGTACGGTGGGGAGGCTCCATACGGCGGAAGCAGAATGGCCATGGAATTTGCACAGGCCGGACACGAAGTTACACTTGCAGAACCTGTAAGGGATGTCCTGGAGGATGAACACTGGAACCTTGTTGAGGAGGCAGGTGTGACTGTCACAGATAACGATAAGGAGGCCGCGGCTGACGCCGATGTTGCGATTCTATTCACACCCTTCGGAAAGGGGACCGTGAGGATAGCCAGGGATATACTACCTGAGCTACCAGAGGGGGCGGTTATAGCCAACACCTGTACGGTATCACCGGTGGTGCTATACTACGTCCTTGAAAAAGAATTAAAAATGGACAGAACAGATATAGGTGTGTCCTCAATGCACCCTGCGGCTGTACCTGGGACACCACAGCACGAACACTACGTTATAGGCGGCAGGCCCACCGCGGAGCTTGACATTGCAACAGATGAACAGATCTCAAGGTGCGCTGAACTCGCAGAGAGCACAGGTAAGACAGCATACGTGGTCCCCGCGGATGTGACCTCAGCAGTTGCAGATATGGGATCCCTGGTCACTGCGGTGGCGCTTGCAGGTGTCCTGGACTACTACTATGTGGGTACCCAGATAATAAAGGCCCCTGAGGAGATGGTTGAGAAGCAGATACTCATGACACTCCAGACCATGGCATCCCTCGTTGAGACGTCAGGTGTCGATGGAATGGCCCGTGCCATGAACCCTGAACTCCTGGTGAAAAGCGCAAAGTCAATGCACCTCCTTGATGAACAGGAGGAACTGGACGCAGCCCTCAGGAAGATCTCCCAGCTCAACGATGATGTCATGAAGTGGATAGAGGGTGCCGATGTTAAACACACGGACCTTGTGGCTGCCCAGGCCCTCACAGGTGAACTCAAAACCGTCATGGGGGATCGTGCAGCTGAGGGTACAATAAGAAGGTGCATGAGGAAGATGTTTGAATAGGGGGTTTGAAGTTGATAGAGAGGATACTCAAGGACCTTGGAAGGGTGAACGGTGTTAACGGATCCCTGGTTGTTGGAAAGGACGGTCTCATAATCGAGAGTGAGGTTCCAGCTGACATCGACGCGGAACTCGTGGCCGCCATGGCCTCAGCGGTGTTCGGTACAGCCGAGAGGTCGGCCGAGGAGATAAAGCATGAGCCCCTCGAGCAGGTCATGATTGAGGGTAAACGGGGTAAAACCCTCATGATAGATGCCGGCGAGGGGATCCTCGTCGTGATAACCGATGTGGATGTGAACCTGGGAATGATCAGGATAGAGATGAAGAGGAGTTCTGAGAGGGTCAGTGACCTTCTTGCATGATCCTGTTTTTTGGATCAAATTCTTTATTTTTCTCCGGCTATTTTCATGATGGCCCTCTCCATGAAATCGCGGAGTCTCTTCTCATCCACAGTGGAGTCCCCGGGCCTCATGGGGAATGCACCCACAGATGGAACTTCTCCGGTTTCCTCATGGAATATCACCTTTTTGCTGCCAGGGTAGAGAATGTAGGCCCCCATGCTGTGGAGTATGGCGTCCTTGTAGGTGTGCATCTTGTATACATCCCCATCCCTGTACCGGCTTTCAAGTTCCTCCTCGGCATCCCGGAGGTCGATATCATAGAAGTCCTCAGGGTTAACCGTTGACCGGTACTTGGCATCAAGGTGGATGAAGTAGGTGCACTCCCCCACATTCACTAGGAGGGAGTAGTCTGGTTTGAAGGGGAGTGAATAGGAACTGCACCGGGTATTCCTGGTGAATCTCCCATTGTAGGATAGTGCGAGTTCCACATCCCCCATACTGAACCTGAGCAATGACATCCCCCTCCTGAGCCTCACACCCCAGTCGGTGAGGTCGAAGATATCACGGGGATTAACGGAGTCCCCGCTTATATCCTCGAGTATCCCTATGAGCCTGAAGTAGCACCAGTACTCGTAGAGTTCGCTGAGCTTCCTCTCAAATCCCCTGATGGTATCCTCCAGTTCATCCCAGGTGAACCTGAGTGAGAGGTCCAGCATGAAGAAGTACCTGAGTATATCCCTGTAGCCCTCCCTCTTCTGGAGTACCTGTGAGTTGAGGGGGAGGACCCTGAGTTCCCCCACATCCATGAGCCACCGGGCCGAGAGGAATCCCCTGGTATCATCAAGGAACCCCTCAAGGGAGTCCCTTATGTAACCCTCAGGGGCTGTTTCAAGTAGCCTCAGGATAAGGTCCTCAAGTGACTCAAGGAAGTACCTGTAGAAGCGGTTCTCGGGAATGTCAGGGGTCTCGCGGAGCCTCAGCTCAGGTAGTACCCTGGGGATACCCCCATCAATATTGCCGGGGGTGGAAATCACGGATATGATCTCCTCCGGGTCAACGGTGGCAGCCAGTCCTGCAGGCACCAGCTCCACCTCCCGCCGGAGGCCCGATGAGTACATCTGATTTATGTGCTCTGCCGCGGCATGGAGGTTCTCAGGCCTGAAGATGTGTTCAAGGATGAGGAAGTCCTCATAGAGTGTCCGTCCGGAGTGGTCATCCACGGTGAACCTCTGGAATACTGGTGAATCGGAGTTCAGTATGAGGGAGGTTATCCCATCTGAGAGGTCTGAGAGCATTGCAGGGTACTGTTCATGGTAGTTTATCTTCCTTGAGCGCACCTCAACGGGTACCGACTCATGGAGGTCACCGGAGGAAACATCAAGGAAGGACTTGCCGGCGTAGCTCCTGAAGTTGAGGAAACCCGCCGATTTTTCTTCTAAATGAAACCTGAGCTCCTGGAATACAGCATCCCTTTTCAGGGATGGGAGGACCTCACATTCACCTGAACCCTCAAAGAGCACATGGTATGTGGTCTCCTCCAGTAGCATGATCTCTGAGAGGTTATCATAGTATGGGCAGTGTTCTATGGGGTTGAGACCAGGCCTTTCAACCTCGGGGACGTTTATGAGACTCACAGGGTAACCGTTAACCTCGATGGTTCTCTCAGGTATCTCCCAGGGGCAGGGCCGCCCCGGATCCTCAGGGTGCCAAGCTGAAACTCTATGATAATCTCGGAGTCCATCTTCAACTACCTTATGAATGATACGTAGCGCTGGATCCTCAGTGTCTCAACCATTTCCCCTAGTTTATCCCGGGATTCAGGGAATCTCCCCTCACAGTGGTCCTTCAGTTCATTGAGGGTGTCCCTCAGGAGTCTCTCCGGGCCGTGGATCTTGGGCAGGATCTTCTGTTTGATCTGGGCGTCCAGGTAGCGCTCCCAGTTCTCCCATTCCACGGGTTTTCCCTCGTACACCCATGCGGCGTGCATGAATTCCAGGACCTCCCTGGTGACCCTGAAACCGAAGTCGAAGCCTGCCCTCTGAAGTTTTTCATGGAAGAAGCTGAGTTCATGGACAAGGTCATCCCTGATGCCACCCAGGTCCCCGGGGTCACTGGTGTCATGGTTGAGGGGGTCCTCCAGGAATTTCAGGTCCCCCGAAGGTTCTCCGGGTTCACCATCCTCCAGGAGGTATTCCCTGGGGTTCAGGGTCTTGAATTCTATGGTGTTTGCACGGTCAAGGACCTTGGGTGAGAACATGTAGGTCGTCTCATCCACGTTCACGGTACCGACAACCAGGAGGTTCTCGGGGATTGTTATCTCTGAGGGGAAGTCGCATTCAGGGTCATCATGGAGGGGTACGGGTTCACCACTCTCAAGGGCAGAGAGAAAGTCTGAGAAGTAGCGTTCGACGTGTGAAAGGTTCATCTCATCGAGTATGAGGATGTATGGATTTTCGGGGTCCTCTGAGGCCCTCATGATGAAGTCCAGTGCCGGGGTGCTCTGGTATTTACCTGTCATGATGTTGAGGTAACCGAATATGTGCCTCTTCTCGGTCCAGTTGGCACCCACAGGTACGATGAGGTATCTCTTCCTTTCAGGGGCTGAGATGTGCTGGCCGTAGAGCTGGGCGAGCTTAGTCTTACCCGTCCCTGAGTTACCTGTGAGGATCACGAAGGGCTTCACCTTGAGTGAGAGAAGGAAGTTCTCAACGAGTTCCGGTTTGAAGTGGTATCCCTTGTTTTTGAGATAATCGTGGTAATTAATTCCTTTACCTATTAAATTAGGGTCCGATGGGCTGGAAACATCATTATTATCATATTCTTCAGAAACTTTTTTTCTAATTTCGTTTAAAGTTTTATAAAAAACATCGTCTCCTAGGACTGGTTCAGCATTTTCAATGTCTACCTCTTTCGCTGTACTAGCATAAATGATTCCACCTGTTTTTCCCGTGAAAACAGGTTTTTTTAGCCTATAAACTCTAATAATCCATAAATAAGCGTTTGATTCAATAAAAGAGTTTACGTGCTTTGGATTCCATATATGATAGCTGTTGATTTTACCTAAAATTTTTTTTGGAATATTTATTACATCAACAACTTTAGCGAAATATTTTATGGCAGGCAGATTGTGCTGAGTTTCAGGAATACTCTTTTCAATGACAAAATCACGGTACTCTTTTTTGAAGGCATCTAAATAATTGTCATTCTTAGTATAGTTCACTGTCGGGTACAATAAAAATTCATTTATATTTGTGCCATATTTTCTTATAAGTATGGTTTGTTCTCCTTCTCCTAGAGCATCTACAATCGCTTTCCACTCATTGAGGCACTTGTTCAATTTCCTGGAAGTTACAGCTGTTTTTATCCTTTTAACATCATATACAAAGTCCCTTATATTTTCGGGGAGTGTATCGTCCAGGGGTCCTATGACCACGACCCTGCTTTCGCGGTCACCATCAGCCACCTCTGTCCACTCGCCATTATAATTATCCTCAAAAAATTTTTTACTGTAATTACCTCCGAGTTTGCCCCTGTGGACCACGTAATAGTTTCCGAGGGGGTCACGTGCAAAGGCAGCTCCTATTCTGCGATCTATGCCTTCGGGGGGAAAGTTTATCTCACAGACGATTGTATTGATTTCACCCTCAGCAGGTTCATCCGTCCCAAAACCGTTCCAGTACCTGCTTCCCTCGATGAAACGGGTCATGTACCATATCCTGAGGTCCGAGATCCAGTAAACCTTCCCCTCCTCCTCACCCCCCTGGAAACCTGCTCCCCCCTCAACGACTCTGTCAGCCCTTTCAGTAAGAATACGTTTCATTCGCTCCTGAAGCCCCTCTATCTCTTTCCCATCAGATACTATCCTCAAATTAACATATCTAACCAAGAAAGCCACCCCAAATTTATTTATTTTATCATCCACTATTTAATCTATGATGAATTCAAAAAGGGGCATTGACAGATACTCCACATTTGGTCTGCGGGATGAATGGCTACCATCCATCTTCCTCTGGGAGGAGAAGTGGACTGAAAGGAATAACCTCGGTCCCATCCAGGTTAAGGCCGTTGAGTCCTGGCTTGAGGGTGCCGGGCTCATCATAAGAAAAAGGGTAACACCCCTCTTCAGAAGAATCCGTGATATCTACTTCATGAAACCTGAATCAGCCTGGCAGATAATATGGACAGAACTGTACCATGGTTCCCCTGCAGTTAGAATATTCTGTGACCGTGTCGGGTTCGACGAGTACCTCGGTAAGGATGAGATCACAGGCATTCTGAAGGATGAAGAGCCTAACCTCACAGAATCAACCCTGAAAAACCCTGTCTCAGCAATCCTTAACATGTTTGAGCACTCCCATCTGGGGAAACTGGTTACTTTCAGAGGAAAGGGAAGGGGTAGACCGATTAAAAGGATTCACCTCAATGATCCTGACCCTCATGTTGTGGCATACTGCCTTTACAGGCTTTCAGAGGAGCTGGAAACAGAAAAAATAAAAATAAATGATCTTTTAACTGGTGAAGTTCCAGGATGTCCACTGAAGGTTTTTGGACTGGAGGAGAAACCACTGAAGCGTTTTCTTGAAGAACTCGAGGATTACGGACTCCTGAATATTGCCGAGGAGGTTATCTACCTTAAAAAAATACCATCCACTGAAGTGCTTGAAACCTATATAACCTCCCTCAAAACCTTCAACACCGAGAGACCAGACCTGAATCCTGATGAGATCAGATTAAGGGAGAAATTACGTGATTCGCTCATGGAGAACCCTGAGAGGCTATTCGGTGAAAGGATTCATGATCTTTATCATTTCATAAGGGGAGCCTCACTCAGAGAACTCATCACAGTGTGTGCGACCGCAGATGGAGGTTTAACATCAGAAAGGTTCAAAGGGCCCGGCTCATCCATACCTCTTCTTCTTTTACTTAGAATTGACGACATAGATTTTAAAATCAATTTTAATGATTTAAGGAACGTCATAGTCATCTGCCCAGATGTGGCCCTTTCAGGAGAGAGATTTGAGTTACTGCTTGATCATCTGACACTTGCAGAGACCAGAGATGGGGGTGAGCACAGGAGGATTGCTGAGAGAATAATCGCGACTTTGATCGGGGACATGATGCAGTCAGGTTTCCGCTGGTACCTCAACGGTGAATCAGGTGGTGGTGATATGCTCTACGGTGTCAGTGAGATGATAAACAGTGAACTCTCAAGAAGGATTTTCCCATTCGGCCCTGAGAATATACCCGAGATACGTGGAAACAGAAACCTCTGGAAAATAGGGAAGGACTATCCAAATGTTTTCAAGATATTCTTCCTCTCAAGGACCCTTGATGAGTTCAGGAGGAAGTCCACCAAGGGTTTATTCCGCTTTCTATCCTATCTTCTCCGTGATACGAATGGGAAATGGATCGTGGATGATGACCTCAACCTGAAGAACGGCACATACCATCCTGTTAAGGCAATGGTTGAGGTCACCGTTGATAGACTCTCAAAAAAGGAGAACGTTGATATTGTTGAGGAGTTGCGATTCCTCTTAGAACCACCATATGGCCTTAAGGGTGATATGATAGGGCATGCTGTGGTGTCATTTATATTGCGGACCCTGAGAGGTCATATCACGCGAAATGGAAGTATACTTAAGGATGTGGAGCTCATGGAAATTAAGAAGGAAATCCTTGAGAGATGGAAAGACCAGCTGCAACTCATCTGATGTATCTTTCATAATCTGAGAGTATCTTCATGGACGGTGCACGTATTTTAACCCTAACATTCCTTGCTTGATTTATTTTAAACTTGCGGGAACGTTTGAGAACGTGTTTTATTTCTTTCCAGAGGTCATCATAGAGTCTGTGATGTTTTAGAGGTAAAGATTGTTTTCCGTCGGTTAAGAATTTCCTTCTCATCTCCTGAAGTGTCAGTGAGGCGATGTAGGATCTCCTTGCCTGCTCCTCATCGAGTCCCATTTCAGGGAACAGCTCATTGAGTGCCATGTATATTTTTTCAACATCTGCAAGTCCCTTAGGATGTTCAACGTCGAAAATGGGAACATAACCCCTTGAAGTTTTTATAATCTCGGGCTCAGACAACCAGTGAGTTTTTATATATTCATGATTTCTGGCATTCAGATCAAATTTGACAAGATATTTAGAAAGGTAATCCTTTGCCCGCTCCTCATGGCAGCCACGTGTATCCATAAGTTTTTTCACAGCGGTTTTCATATTCTTGAGCCACTCATAGGAATCTTCAACCAGTTCCCCAAATCCGGTCCATGTATAATAGGATCTTTTTATCTGCAGATGAGGAGCAATTTCTATCATGAACTGCGTGAAGAGAATTTTGAATGATGCATAAAATCCATGTTCATCCAGCAGCAAGGATCTGTTCTGAAGGTTTTCTGCTTTGCTTCCTGCTCTGATGTGCTCTATTCTATCAGCATACTCATCCTTAAAAAACAGGATTCTGTGGGGAGGTATGAACATTCCCTCGTTCATTTCATTTATGGCAAGTACACATTCAGCACCTGGCTTTATGGTTCTTTTACGTCTTTCAGGGGTTCTTTCATGAAGCGATGATCTGTTATGCGATTTGGATCTAAGGATTTTCTCAAACTTCAGAATCTCCTCTTTAACAGTTTCCTGATCACTGATCTTTCCTGTGACATCAAATAGCAGTGCAGGCGCATTTTCATCTCTGGATGGAATATGTAGAGGTTTTTTTATCTGTTCTGTGATTCTGTTCTCGACTATTGATTTTATTTTCTTGAGATTGCTGGATCCCCCTATGAAGTAGAATTTAGCTACATATGTATCATTCATCGAGTAGTCTATAGGTGGATATGATGTTGTAATTATAACTGAATCATTCTTTTCGTAATGATTGGGGAGATCATTCCATGTGCATACCTCAACAGCTTTAAATATGGAATTCTCCTCATCAGTCTCAAAAATACTTTTCAGTTTTTTTGTTTCGTTCCATGACTTCAAGACGACAAATATGGATTGATTTCCATTTGCTGCCACTTCTGATTCAATGATGTCTTTCATTGAATTCAATATCGGATTTTGCTGTGAACTTGATGAAACTGAATAAACATCTTCGAATGTGTTTTTTACTTCATCAAATAAGGGCGTATCCAGAAGTTCATTGAGAATGTTATCAATGACCCATCCTTTCATTGAATACCTGTATGGCCCAGAAAGATGGAGTGGTGTTTCTGGAAGATGTCTTAGGTATTTGCGGAGAGTTCTGTCATTGTTCACTTTAAGAATCCTCTTGGATGTCTCTTCTATTCTATCAAGTTCATCAACATGAACATACTCTATTTTAGCATCGCGGGGGTTAAGAGATAGTTCACTTAATGATGATGAAAATGGGGATTGTATTGAATTATCTTTCTCTCTGAAAAGAATATCAAGGAGGGGTACACAGTCCCATGTGTGTGCCGTTAAACTGTCCATTAGATCCCTGTACAGGTGGCGGCTATCTGGTCTGCTGGAGAACATCAGAATAGTATGATCCGTTGAAAGAATAAATTCCTGAAATTTTCGCCATCTTCGTCCCCTGAAAAGCCTTTCGTTGACGAAAAAATCGGAATCGGTGAAGAATACAATATCTGGATTAAATTCTTCAATGAGACCAAAAAGATAATCAGGTTCCAGAAATTGCGAGACAAAAACCGCTGAATTTCCTGAGATGTCAGTATTTATGACTTCAGTTATGCAGTCATATTTAAATTGATCTTTAACCTTTATCAAGCTGTCAGAATGTAGTATTGCACTGAACATGTCAAATTTTGGAAAACGAAGCCTTTCCCCCGTCCATTCGCACCTTTCCTCAATCGTTATATTGATTATTCCATCATCGTTTATCATTTCCTTTTTTTTCTGTCCTTTTTCACTTTTTAGAGTAATACTTTTTACAGCGTCCATCCCATAGAGATTATTGTAATGTTTTAGAATGCGGTTTCTGCATTTTCTCAGGGTCATTTCAGGATTATAAAACGATATTTCTGTCACGTGTCTGTTTTTTAAATCCTTTATTCTGTAATGAATCTTTTTTTTCTTTTTGAAGATATTTTTTCTGTCTATTTTTGATATTATCCTTTTAAATTCTCTATAATCTCCTGAATTCAATTTAAAGGACATATTTTCAATGTAATGGAGGCTTTCAAATGCTGAAAAGGAGTCAGGTAGCCCAAACTCAGTTCTATCAGTTTTATCATGGATTTCTCCAACAACAATGATTTTCGCATTTTTCTTAATCCTGAGGTACTCGCATATCAGAAGGGGGATAAACCTGACGTCCTTCCAGGGCCATGTTATCAGGTACTTACCTGAACTAATTTGGGGAAGCCATTTCAGATACGATTTCTCAATTGGATTATTTTTTATTGACCAGAGTAAAGATAGATCCTTTTTTATGGATCCTTTTAACTTTTTCAGGAGATTATAGAGTTTTTCCTGCCTATGGAGATACATTGTCCTGCTGAAGAAAGCGCCGCAGGAGGAGCACATAAATGTTCCATCATCCTCCATCAGGAGAGGTGCTCCTGTAATCGCAGGTTCGTTACAGTTTGGGCATACAGGGTAGTCGTGATAGTAATATGCATTTTCCATATGTATTCACCATTTTTGACGGATCAGACGAATCATCAATCTCCAAGAACCACGTGCCTGTCCAGCCATCTATTTCTGTGTTCACAGGACGTCTCAGAGATCATTAAACAACTGTGACATGCTGAACCATTGTAATTTCCCTCTGAAATTCTGTTCTGATGGCATATTGGATCGTTGGAGCAGAATTCAAGATCTTTAATCGCCATTTTCCATATCTCATCAAATCTGGATTCTGAAGCACATCCCGAGAGGCCCCCCATACTGCACTCATCTCCAATGGATGATGAATAGAGGAGAATGCCTCCATGACACCCGTCTGAGTAGACCCTTTCCCTTATTGAGGCTGATGCATAGCCAGAATACAGCGATACGGCCCTTATAAGAGCATGTGAAAGTGTGTGCCACCATACAAATTCAGGGGTCACCCTTCTATTTTTTTTCAGAATTTCATCATGAATCAGATTTTTTTCATTCCACTCCTGCAGCACATCTGGAGATGAAAGGTCATCTGTACTTACATCAGCCGTTATGAACAAACCCTCCCCCGCACTCTCAAATGCAGGATACCACCAGGTCCCTGACAGTGCATCCTGTGCGCCTGTTCTTACAATCCTTGGTTGCAGCACCTCTGAATTTTCATTTTTTTTGAGATATGGACTCCTGAAGTAACCTATTTGAACTGTTGTGAGCTTCAATTTTCTTACAGGAATAATTTTAAGGGAAAGCTGAGAATCAACTGAAAAATCCACCGGTCTACCCATTGATAGGATTTCAGAGCTCTGCATATCTCTGAGGGCCTGAAATTCATCTGCAAGAGGATCTGCTGTTCTATTCTCAGTGAAGTTCAGCACATATTCACAGAATTCGCCGTATCCCCTTTCCGTTATAAAATGTTCAATGTCATGATAATATTCTCCTTTATTTTCTCTAACATATGAAAGCAGATTTTCTTTATCCACTCCTGTTTTTATCAGGGAAATCATACTGCCCCTGAATTCAGAATCCTCCAGTATTTCATCGAGTTTGTTTTTATAGGGAATTTTCACAAGGGTCAGTGTTACAGGTATCCTCAGTGAGGTTGACTGTCTCTGAATAGTTTTCATTTCAAGTTCGCATATCTCACTTCCACGATTCCCCTCTCCATTTTCAGGAAATCTGCCAGTGCATCGGAATTTTCTTCTGTAAATATCACGCAGGGATGATGACTGTCCACATTTGGGGCATTCAACCTTTATGTCTGCAATGGATGGTCCCTCAATTTTCCAGTAAAAATACCGCGAATTGCAGCCAGTCCTTTCACTGTGAACAAGATAGTGCCAGGGCACCTCATCAAGATGTCCATCAGGACATGCGGCAACAAATCGTGTTGCTGAAGCCTTATCTGATCCACAGATGGGACATTCGCCTCTCTCATCCTTGTAAAGGACCGGTGAATGATTCTTATCACTGTCTCTTCCATAACATATTTTCCAGCGAGGAAATGGATATGTGTTGTAGATGTAAAGGCTTTCATCACGGTTAAGGGCTGCGTTGCTAGGGATCGAAAATAGCCTTATCTTATTAATTTCTTCATTTTTCTTGAGGAACTCAGAAACCCTGCTGTCACTAACCTCAAATTTTTCGAGATACTCACCGGTAAATAAATTCCTTAGTCCCTGATTCAGTGAAGGGATTATCCGGGGTCCATTTTTTCCTTCCAGTATGGCTCCGGGTCCATAGGTAAATATGAACTGGGATCTCCTCAGATGCTGCACATCAGGACTCATTTTCACACCCTAAAACCTGTTGTTTCTTCAATATCCCGCAGTGAATTCGGGGCATTCCTGAAAACTGTTTTGAGTTTTTCATATTCATGTGCTGGCGTGGCTAGAACCACGTTGTGTTCTGGTCTTTTAAATTGCGTGTATTCCGAAAAATGGAGTTCATCGGATTCGTTAGCAACAGCTTTCCACAGCTTCATACATCCCTCAAGAGAAGTTTTAATGATCGAGGACTCCTCCCTGTCTTTAAATATTTTCTCAGCACGTTTCACCATGGATTCAATGAGTTTATGAACGTCTTCAGAGGCTTTTTCAGAAAGTATTATGTCACCTTCCTTGTTTTCTGTCCAGCTGGCGGCGGATAATGGCATATTCCTGAGAAATGCGACTGCTGCGGGTCCAAGGGCCCTGCTCATGGCTCCATCTGAATACGGTGAAACGGACACGGGTTCAACATTTTCATGAATCCTTGCATGATACTTCATGAACATCTCATAGTGATTCATATCACGTGGTCTTGCAGCATTCAGAAATGTCAGAACAAGACCTCCATATTTTCGCCCTATTCTTCCAGTTGCCTGTATGTAGGATCCGGTTGTCTTCGGCTGACCGTTGACAATCATGAGTGATAGATGGGGCACGTCAACACCGGTACCGAACATTGAAGTTGTGAATATGGCATCATACTCAGGAGTTCCTTCCTGTTCCCCATCACGTTCTATTCCGTCCAGTATAAGTGGCAGAGCAGTTGAATCAATCCTGCTTGAGAGTTCAAGGGGATCAGGCCCTATATCACGGAGATCATCACCTGAAATCTCCTTCAACCTTTCCACGACGTCCTCCCTGTAAAATGCAATTGCCCCTCCCAGTTCCCTTATTGAATTGTAGTACCCCACAACTGTCCAGTAATATCTGATGGTCTCCTCATCTGCCTTTTCTGCAGATGTTTTGAGAACACGGGCCCATAGCCTTATCTGGGGTGTTATTGGACCTCTTCCAGGTGCTGCGATTCCCATGTAAAGTCTGCCCCCCTTTTTTTCATCCCATGCGCTGGCGGGATCATCCTCCTTAACGAAAAATGAGTCCTCTATTTCAAGACCATTTGGGGGGAACTGGAACAGATCCCTTCCAAAGAGAAGTTTCGTCTGGTCACCTGCATTGTTTATCGTTGCAGTGGATGCAAGGTATTTTGGTCTCACCCCTCCACTGCACAGCAGTGACTCCACGACTGCCTCATAGATCCCGAACATGCTTCCAAGAGGACCGTCCAGGAGGTGAAGTTCGTCCTGGATTATCAGTTCGGGAGGCAGAAACCTGTCAACATCAGTATCATATCTTTTACTCCTTTCTGTAGCCTCTTCAGGATACAGTCCATCCCTGTGATAACCGTAAAATCTGTTGAATTTATCAACATTCCCGAAGATTGCAGCTGCCCTTGATTCAAAGGATAGCCTTGCAATCTTATCTGCCGTGCTTATGATAACCGTGGGGCATCTTGCATAAACCTGCTCATCGACTGTGTATGCGGGAACTGGAATTCTCCGGTTCTCTTTAAATGGACCCTCAAACCTCCTTAAGGTGTTCCCGTCAGGAAACTCTGCTTCTTCATCTGAGGGAATGCCCTCCATCCATTCAACTCCTTTATTAAGAGGACATTCAGGGTTGAGGCACCATATTTCAAAGTCAGAGTATCTTCTTTTTTTTCTGCCTTCATCATAGGAGCTTCCAAAGTATCCTGGTCTGCGCCAGTTCAGTGAAGAGAATTCAAAGTACTTTCCGATGCATTCCATGATTTCGGATATCCGGAAGAGATCAACATCCCCTTCATAAAATTTTATGGTGAGTGTTTCGTGGTCTTCCCTGAGGTTTTCTCTGGAACTTATAATATCCACAATTTCGGGAAACATCTCCCTGATTTTTGAAGGTTCGAAAATCACATCATCTTTCTTTTTTCTGACAACAATGATTATCGTGTTATCATGGGCGGGTAGTGAAGCATCTGAAGATGAGGGAAGGCTCAACCAGGCATTGCAGGCGGGACATTTGATGACCTGTGCTGGCTCACTTTCAGATCTGTCATCATCAGAGGATAACAGTATGTCCATGGCCCCTGTATTTCTTTTTCTGAGATGAAGTGGGGATACGCCTCCACCAACCCAGAGGCCTGCCGAAAACCTGACAGATCCATAAAGCCAGTCCTTTCTGATATCACAGACAGATGGTCTCCACCCCCGAAGACCATCCCTGCACACGAAAACTCTAAGATACTCCGCTGCAGTTATCATTCTAAGTGTTCTTCTGAACTGCTGTACTGTGAGGAGTCGCAGCGTGTATCTTGATATAACTGCTGTCCCATAGTATATGCCAGTGTTTCCTGAACCCAGAGAACCTCTGAGACGGCGAAGTGAGATTGTGAAGGCCATGATAGCAAGATAAGCTTCTGTCTTTCCGCCTCCTGTTGGTATCCACAGGAGATCCAGCACATCACGATCTTCAGATTGTGGATTGAATATCGCTTCGATGTTCATGAGGAAAAATGCAATCTGGAACGGTCTCCATAGGAAATCATCGTCTCTATCAGCCCATTTATGCTGAAGTGATATAACCTTATTTGCAAAACAGAAGGCCAGTCTTGCTTCATCATGGTCTATGAGAATTTCCAATCCTATTTTGATTCTTTGCAGTGCATGTTCCTGTCTTTCAATTATATCTGATGCAAATTTTTTCTTTTCATCATCCATGGACAGATATTCTTCTCTGTTGGATTCTATCCATTCTTCATATGAATCTATGAGCGGCTTTATGATTTCTGAAAGTGAAGCTGGATCCCATGCCTCTGAAAGTTCCGTTGCGGATAGTTCATCAACATTCTCTGTATCAAAGGATGGTATTGGGATAGAATAGAGGGGTACAAATTCTGTTCTGAAATCTGGTTTTCTGAAATTTTGAATTTCAGGGAACCTTTCAGCCAGCTCAACACCATCAGACCATATAACGCTTTCATTGATGTGCTGTGAATATTCACAGGATTTTGATACGGCTGAACATTGAATCCCCATAACATCAATTTTTCTGTTTCTGTAGATGAAATTCATCTCATTCTTGTAATCTTCGGCATGATCCGCAGCCTCCGGGCACCCATTCACATTAACGCGGATGCTCGGCTGAAAAATACAGGATGCTGTTTCCGGCCTGTAAGCATTTCTGGTGGTATGAAGTTTGTTTACAAGAATCACCCTCACATTCTTTTCGGAGTTTCCGTAGTTGCGGACCATAACACTGATCATTATGCGACCGTCATTCCCTTCATAGATGCATTCATGGGTGCTGTCACCTTCAAGTGAAATCTTTTTGATGCGGAAATGGCTTTCTCTTCTCCACATTTTCCTGTCTTCGTCCTTTGTGTATCTGCCCCACGTAACACACACATCCATTTTATCTGTGTTTGAGGGCACCATGAATGACATACCAAATGATCGGGGTCTGATAAATGGTTCCGAGGACGGTGATACTTGGTTATCCGAAAGATCGTCCTCTTCTGATGAATTCATGCCATCATTAACGCCTTCAGAATCAGGGTCAGCAGGGCCAGTTTCCATAACAGGATTCCATTCTTCTGGAATAATAACACCTGTTATGTATTCATCGTAGGGGTCACTCTTCAGAAGTTCCTGAGGACCATCGCGCGGTCCAAGAACCTCCTTTATTATTTCTTCAATCATTATCTGTCTCATCATGGGATCTCCTGTAAAAGCTGCATGAAAGTTTCAGGGGACATTCATGGCAGAGTGGACTGGAAGGTCTGCACACAGCCTCTGCGAGGTCAATCATGGAAAATGAAAAATGCCTGCAGTCACCAAATTCAAGAAGCCTCCTCATTAGCGTTTCAAAATCCTTTTTTCTGCGGGATGAATCGCTAATTTCAAGGTTGAATAATCTACCGATGATTCTTACGGTGTTTGTATCCAGCAGAGGTTCAGGAATGTTCTCTGAAAAACATAAAAACGCTGATGAAATGTAATTCCCTACACCTGGAAGTTCAAGCAGTTCACCCTTGTTTCTTGGAACCACGCCATCGTATCTGCGTTCGATCTCACATGAGAGTTTATGGAGATTTCTGGCTCTCCATCTGAGACCAAGTGATGAGAGTTCATTTTCTATGGCTTCAGGTTCTGCCTCGCACACAGACTTAAAATCCGGAAATCTTTCAACAAAGTCTTCATAGATCTCAAGAACCTGCTCCGCACGTGTTCTGTGAAGCATTATTTCAGCCAGGAGGATTCCATAATCATCATTTCGTTCACGCCAGGGAAATTTTCTTAAATTACTTTTTCCCCAATCACAGATTTTTGCATGGATATCAATGAGCTGGTTTTTTTCAGAGATCAGAGACCCCCCTTTAATATTTCATGGATCCTTCGGGCAATCCTCTCTGACATTAATGGTGGCACAGCGTTTCCTATCTGCTGATACTTCGATGTCCGGGACCCCTCAAATATGTAACTGTCAGGAAATGACTGAATCCTCGCAGCCTCCCTTACGGTCAGAGAACGGGCCTGTTTTCTGTCAGGATGGATGTAGTAGTGTCCGTCCTTGGATATGTGAGCAACAAGTGTATGTGAAAATGGAAGGTCACCTGCAACGACCTTGTAGCGGTCAAGAAATGAGCTGGTGTTCCTGTGAGTCCTGAGTTCCGGCGGAAGCTCAGTGTATTTCAGTCTTCTTCTTTCAGATTCCCATGCTTCAATCACTCTTCTGTAAATTTCACGATCTCTTGAGTTATGATTCCTCGCCTGATGATGGAGCAGCACATCCCCATCTGTCCTTATACCTGATTCTTTCAGAGGCTGTGCAGGCTTTTCTGCATAATGCTGCGGTCCATCGTAACCTTCTCCAGGTTCAAGAGGGGGCAGATCTGATAGTAAATCCCATACATTGCCCCTGTATCTGTGTTTTTCAAAATTTATTTCACCATCCATTTCCAGACGATGTCCTATAACTATGAGCCTTTTTCTTCGCTGCGGAACACCGAAATCCGAGGCATCACGAATTTTGACATCAAGATTGTAACCGAGATTGATGACCTTCTCCTGAAAATCAGATAAAATTAAACCCTCCTTTGCTGAAATCATTCCCGGGACATTTTCAAAGACAAAGAATTCAGGTCGAAATTCCTTCAGGAATGAGAGGTAGATGAGGTAGAGATAATTTCTCCTGTCATTCGCCATATTCTTACGCGCCCTTCCAGCATAGGAGTAGGCCTGGCATGGGGGACCGCCAATGATACCATCAACTGATTCAAATCCAAGAACTTCCATTTTTGACTTAATACGTTCTATAACACGATTCTTATTTCCCTCTGTGAGCTCAAGATTCATGTAGAGATCCCTGTTGAATTCAGGGTGTTCCTCAAAGAGTTCATCGCGGGTTATCTCATTCATCAGATATGCGCTGTAATCGTCAGAATTACCATCCCTTTTCAGGTAATGGTAAAGGCACCGGGTTTCAAGTGTTCTGATTGCGTTCACATCCATCTCAACATGTGATACAAATTCATAATCATTTCTTAAAAAACCCTCGGTGAGTCCCCCGGCACCTGCAAACAGGTCAATCAATGCTATCTCTGACATCAACAAACCTTCCCGATTAATTCAGTTACATCATGTTTATATCAAAGATTACATTTAAAGGTTGCATCTAAATTTCAAATGTTAAGCATCATCGTACCTGACACCATCCCTATCATTTCAGGTCCACTCATATGGGTTGAACTCTGATGGTGGAATGTACATGACCTCGGCATATCCCCTCCTGAGGAGTTCCCTGTTCATGTTGACCCCATCCACGTAGACCACAGCGAGGACCCTCCCATATTTATCATGCCTTTTTGCATCGTCTATGTCGAGCTGCACGGTTCTTGAGAGGCACATTGATTTCATGAAGTCCTTCGCCTCCCTGTAGCCTGGCTCCCCCCTCTCAGGGGTGTTGACACCCACAAGGCGTATCCTCCCTGTACCTGAAACATCAATGGTATCCCCATCAACAACGTAGGTGCAGACTCCAATGGCATCATATTCACCTGTCCCGGAGGCATTACCTGTATCTGAGGTTATGTAATCCTCTGGACTCACATCTGAGTAATTGCTGAGGTTCTGGTCCTGGTATTCTGATTCCTCTGAGACACAGCCCGCCATCGCAGTAACTGCAAGTACAAAGATAATCACAATTACCCTCTTAATATTAACACTCCCTCTCTGTACTGTTAAATAATATGTGTTTACATGTATATATTAATTTTGAATCATGAGGGGAGAGATCCATGAACTGAAAAACATTTAATAGGATCGTCCCCCAATTCTATTAACATGGTTAAAAGGGTGCTTGAGAGGTTCAGGAGGGACTGGCGCTTCAGGGATGCCGTGGAACACGTTGAAACGATCCCCGCAAGGCGCGCTGAATACGCGGAGGTCACCGATCTTCCTGAGAACATCACTGAGTACCTTGAGAGGCACGGCATCAGACTCTACCGTCACCAGGCAGAGGCCCTTGAGGCCATAAGGGAGGGGAGGAACATCCTCATAACAACCCCAACGGCCTCAGGGAAGACCCTCGCCTTCAACCTCCCCATAATGGAGACCCTCACCCTTGATGGGAGTGCAACGGCCCTCTACATCTACCCGGCAAAGGCACTCTCAAGGGACCAGCTGAAGGTTCTTGAACACCTTGAATCGGAGCTTGGAGTCACACTCAACCCTGCAACCTATGATGGGGACACCCCCAGGGAGAGGAGGCCATGGATAAGGGAGAACTCCCGTGTGGTGCTCACAAATCCCCACCAGCTCCACCGTGTCCTCCCATGGCACCACCAGTGGAGGAGGTTCTACAGTAACCTCAGGTATGTGGTGATAGATGAGGCCCACCAGTACCGGGGTGTCTTCGGATCCAGTGTGGCGCTCCTCATAAGGAGGCTGAGGAGAATCTGCAGGTATTACGGTTCAGACCCCAGGTTCATCCTTGCAAGCGCAACCCTCGCCAACCCTGAGGAATTCTCAGCTAAACTGACGGGACTGGATTTCCATGTCATCTCACAGGATACATCCCCCTCCGGCCCCAGGCACTTCGTACTCTACAACCCCTACAGTAAGAGGGGGGACCCATCGGCGCACCTTGAAACCTCATCCATACTCACCTACCTTGTTCTGAGGGGTGTTCAGACCCTCTGCTTCACCGTCTCAAGGAAGATGGCTGAACTTGTAACCCGGTGGACCCGTGAGCAGCTCGACAGGGAGAACAGGAAGCTCATTGACCGCGTAACATCATACAGGGCAGGGTACTTGGCAGAGCAGAGGAGGATGATAGAATCAGGGCTCAGGTCAGGGAGGCTCCTGGGTGTCACCACCACCAATGCCCTGGAACTTGGCATAGACATCGGTTCACTTGATGCGATGATAATATCCGGTTACCCTGGGACCATGATATCCACCTGGCAGCAGGCAGGGAGGGCAGGGAGGAACAGAAAGGATTCCCTTGTAATCATGGTAGCCTTCGAGAACCCCCTGGACCAGTACATCATGAAGAACCCCCACTTCATCTTCGCGAGGCCCCATGAGAACGCCATAATCAACCCTGAAAACAGGTTCATACTCAGGAACCACACGGCCTGCGCAGCCTCAGAGTTGCCCCTCACCCTCCAGGACTTCCTGGACCACGACTTCAGCATGACAGTGGCAGGGGAGATGCTGGGTGAGGGGGAGCTTGAAATCTCACATGAGGGACTGGTATGCACCACAGACCCCCAGTTCAGGTATGGACTGGATGATATCTCATCGGATACCTTCACGGTGATATGCGAGGGACGAACACTTGAGACCATGAGCCGGTCCCAGGCATACAGGGAGGCCCATGAGGGCGCTGTGCTCATGAACCACGGCAACACCTACATCGTACGGGACTTTGACCTGCAGAAGAGGAGGATAACCGTTGAGAGGAGGAACGTGGAGTACCATACGTCGGTCCTCAGGGAGACAGACCTCAGGGTGATCAGGAAACTCAGGAGGAGGAGGGTGGGAGGCCTTGAGGTTAACTTCGGCGAGGTTGAGGTTACAGAGCACTACACCGGTTACAGGGTCATGAGCTACAGTAAGGTCCTGGGGAAGAGGGACCTTGAACTTCCACCCATCAGGTTCAGGACCAGGGCACTCTGGTTCACGGTACCCGACACTCTCAGAAAGAGGGTTGAAGGGGAGTACGGGGATGATGAAACATTTGAGGGCGGACTCCACGGCGCTGAGCACGCGCTCATAGCACTCTTCCCCCTCCATGTACTCTGTGACAGGATGGACATAGGGGGACTGTCAACCCCATGGCACCAGGACACCCAGGAGGCAACCGTGTTCATCTATGACGGCTTTGAGGGCGGCATAGGGCTTGCTGAGAAGGGTGTTGAGGTCTTCGAGGACCTCCTCAGGTCGACACTTGAACTGGTATCATCCTGTGGCTGCAGTGACGGGTGTCCATCATGCATCTACTCACCAAAATGTGGCAACGACAATTCACCACTCCACAGGGACGCCACAGTGATGATACTTGAACACCTCATGGGGAGGGCATCGGGGGGTGCTGAGGAGGAGAGCAGTGAGGAGGCCCCAGGTGTCCTTGAGGAGGTTGAACTCCTCTGCAGTGAGGGCAGGCTCTCTGATGCCAAGCTGAAGCTGCATGAGATCCTCGAGGAGGAACCATCTAATGCGGGGGCATGCTACCTGATGGGGGCCATCCTCAGGGAGCAGGGAGAGGCTGAGATGGCAGATTACTTCCATGAGAGGGCCAGGAATGGAATGAATTGAACGGGGGATAGTGGATGTTTGAGAAACTCAAATGGGACCTCATGAGAGAATATGAGGGCATGGAACTGGAGGAGGCCATCGGGGCATCCCGGCTGACAGCGGCGGGTGCAGAGGCACTTGAGGTATCCTTCAGCAGGAAGATGAGGTTCAGGGTGCGGGAATCAGCGGATGACATCCTCTCTGACCTCAAGCTCCTCAGGGGCGTTGGGCCGGTCACCGAGGAGAGGCTGAAGTCTGAGGGGTACCTCACGGTTCCAGACCTCCTTGCACATGAGAGGTACAGCCATGAGGCCTCCAGGGTCCTTTCCATGATCCAGTCAGGGGATGTGTACAACCTGAGGTGTTACCTCAATGCATCCCCATCTGACGAGAGGGTGCTTGGTGCACTGGGGCTCCTTGATGGTGGGGCGTTCACCTTCCTTGACATCGAGACCCTCGGGCTCTCAGACGAACCCGTGATACTCACTGGCATGGCCTGGATTGAGGACGGTAAGATCCATGTGAGGCAGCGCCTCGCCCCCGAACCCTCCATGGAGGCCGCTGTCCTTGAGATATTCCACCACATCCCACCAGACTCGGTTCTTGTAACATTCAACGGGGCAAGCTTCGACATCCCATATATAAGGAGGAGGTCGGAGCTCCATAACCTGGGTAACCGGCTGGAGCACTGCCACGTTGACCTATACCATGTATCAAGGCGCCTCTGGGGCTGCAGCCTACCTGACTGCAGGCTCTGCACGGTGGAGAGCCACATCCTGGGGGTGGAGAGGGACCTTGACGTTCCAGGGGCATATGTGCCCGACTACTACCATACCTACCTCTCAACCGGTAACCCGGGGCCCCTTGTACCGGTGGTGGAGCACAACCGGGAGGATATAATCAACATGGCCCTCCTCCTCTCACACATCAACTCCGGGTCCACTGATTGAACGGTTAGGGTGCAGATGGGGATTCTGGAGGTGAAAAACCCAATAAATAAATATTTCCTTTAACATAGTATCTGGTGGTGTTTTACATGGATATCCTGATTCTTGTAAACCGCGTGGCGGGGCTCATCCTGGGGGTCATGATAATAGTCTCATGTCTCAGGATACTCTCAGAGTTGAGGTCCAGGGAACTTGCGGTCTCCATGCTCTTCCTTAAGAGGCGTGAGTCCAGGATCATATGTGCATCCATATTCATATCATCGATCTTCACGGTACTCGTGGGCCTCACATTCGTGTGGGGACAGTCAGAGTGCGTGGTTGAGGGTTTACTGAACCTGAACGCCCTCTTTCTCCTTGTAGCGGTGGGGCTCCTGGCCTCGGTGATGGGGGGTGATGCCTGATGGTCCCTGGCTGGCTCATAATAATACCACCCATCCTCACCCTGTACTTTGCAGCGAGGATACTCCTCAACAACCTGAGATACAGTGAGGCTGCCCTGGGAATGCTCTTCTCCAACATAAATGAGACCACACTCCTCCTGAGGGTATTCGCTGTTTCAATGATACTCTTCTCAGCCACGAGGGTGATGGACCTCATTGACCTCTTCCACCCGATACCCTGGAATGATGAGATAGTAGCCGCCCTCATATGGGTGGTTGACATTGTCCTTGTATATGTCTTCTACAGAGTTGCCGCCACAACAACGCCCCAGGAGAAGAAGATCTGATGGGATGAGTGCAGAACCAGTAGAGTGATCTGTATATAAACTGAATGGAGGGCTGCTGCCTTCAGTGCGGGATATAACTGTTGAGGGAGAATCTGAATGGATAAATCTGCAAGGAAGATCATCGAGAGGGAATTTGAGAATCTTAGGGAGAAACTCCTTGACCTCACAATGCGAAACCAGCTCCTGAACTTCAGGCCAAGGTCAAGGACGGTTGAGGTTGTGAACCACGACCCTGAATACATATACACCTACCTTGTCCTCAACGGGGCTAAGATGAAACTGGCCCCCAGGAGGGAACCTGAAGAGGAGACTGACCCAGGTAACGACATTGAGGACCCCGAAGGTGAAGTGGATATCGTTAACGAGCTGGAGGGCCCCGAAGGTGAAGGGGAGCTTGACCCCGGTGATGACCTGGAGGACATTAGACCCGATGATGAGAACATCCTCCTGACTGACCTCACAGAATCTGAACTCCAGAGGAGGCTCTTCTACATCAACCAGAGGGCCAGGACGATGATCCAGGAGCAGGGCTACAACATACTCTACCTCGCCCTGGGGTTCCTTGAGTGGATGGCTGCAGATGAACCTGACATCAGGAGGGCACCCCTGGTTCTCGTCCCGGTGGTCCTTGAGAGGCGCAGGGCTGGCTCATCATTCTCACTCCGATGGGATGGCAGCGAGATCATAACCAACATGTCACTCCAGGCCAGGCTCAGGGAGGAGGGAATCGAATTACCCGAGTTCAGGATGCCCCAGAGTCCTTCAGGGATCTCAGAGTACCTCAGAAAGGTTGAGGATGCAGTGAAATCCATGGATGGATGGGGGGTCACAGATGAGGTCCAGCTGGGTTTCTTCTCATTCACCAAGTTCCTCATGTACATGGACCTTGACCCGGCATCCTATTCAAACTGGGATGAGATAGTTGAACGCCCCCTCCTTAAGGCCCTCTTCTCCATTGAAATCGATGAGGACGATGGGGAGGTGGACATAGACAGCATCCCCTATGAAAACCTCTACCACGTGGTTGACGCCGACTCATCCCAGATCGCGGTTATAGAGGACGTCAAGGCGGGTAAGAACCTTGTGGTTGAGGGGCCCCCTGGGACAGGGAAGTCCCAGACCATAGTTAACCTCATAGCCGAGCTCATGGCCGCAGGAAAGACAGTCCTCTTTGTGAGTGAGAAGATGGCCGCCCTTGAGGTTGTGAAGAGCAGGCTGGACTCCATAGGCCTTGGCAGATTCTGCCTTGAACTCCACTCCCACAAGGCCCGGAAGAAGGACGTCCTCAATGAACTGGAGTCAACCCTCATGGAGGCCGAGGCAGAGAGGCCCGACGCTGAGAGGGAGTTCAGGAGGGTGGAGAAGCTGCGCGATGAGCTCAACGAGTACAGGAGGGCCCTCCATGAACCACTGTACAGCATACAGCTCTCACCCTTCCAGTTGTTCGGTATGAAGGAGAGTTCAGAGAGGTACT
Organism: Methanothermobacter sp. K4; assembly: GCF_022014235.1. NCBI lineage: Archaea > Methanobacteriati > Methanobacteriota > Methanobacteria > Methanobacteriales > Methanobacteriaceae > Methanothermobacter > Methanothermobacter sp. K4. The sequence goes on along the minus strand of NZ_JAKLTD010000002.1, from coordinate 140,353 downwards.
TCAATGGTGAGCTCCCATTTGTCAGGATACCCTCACCTGAGACCATAACCCCTGATGAGTGGGACGAGGCCCTGGTGGAACTTAGGAACCTTGCGAAGCTCGCCGAACTCCTCCCACCCCTCCATGAGAACCCATGGTCAGGCACCGACCCCGGGATGATGCTCCCCTCCGATGTGAGGGAACTCGAGGTCCTCCTGGAGTCAATAATGGATTTGAATGACAGACTCATGGCTGCACTCCAGGAATTTCAGGAGAAGTACGGCTTCAGCACCGTTAAGACTGCCGGGGACCTTGAGAGGCTCGCTGAGGTTGTCTCTGTGGTTTCAGAGTCACGGCCCTTCGACCTCGGTGTCCTTGAATCAGAGATATGGGATCGGTACAGGGCCGACGCCTTAACCCTCCTTGATAAGCTTGAGGCCTACACCCGCAGGAGGGAGATACTTGACAGGTTCCATGAATCCGTCCATAATGTGGACCTGGAGGCCCTTCTCAGGGAGTACCTGAAGGAGTCATCCAGCAGGATAAAATTCCTCAGCGGAAGGTACAGGAAGGTGAGGAATGAGATAGATGCCCTCTACGTTGGGAGGGCCCCTGAGAATGATTATGAGGTCGTGGAGGACCTTGAGAACCTGATTGATGTCATGAGCCTGAAGGGGGAACTTGAAAGGTACAGTGGTGTGGCTGAGAGGTTCTTCGGTTCAATGTGGAACCCGGAAAACCCATCCATCCAGGACCTGAGGGCCACTGCAGAGTGGATAGTGAGGTTCAGGGACCTCCACAGTGAGGGCCTCATATCAGAGAGGACACTTGAGTGCATCTCGGATGGCCTTGACGGTGATAGGCTTCTCTCTGAATTCCATGAAATCCTCAGAATCCACAGTGAACTTGAGGATAAACTCTCAAAGCTCCAGACAAGGATAAACACCCATGCCCATGTCATATTCAACTCCCCCCCAGAGGATGTCCCCTTCCGGGCCTGGAGGTCAAGGGTTAAGGCCTGGAGGGAGGCCCTCAACCTCCTCCCCCTCTGGTCCCAGTACCTTGAGAAGAAGAGGCTCTGCATGAAGACCCGTGGGGCAGCATTCATACCACTCATAGAGTCAGGGATAATCAGTATGGATGATATAAGGCCGGCAATGGAGGGTAACCTTGCAGATGCGCTCCTTGAGAGGGCCTTCAGGGAGATACCAGCCCTTTACACATTCATAGGTGACCTCCATGAGGCCAGGATAAGGGAGTTCAGGGAGCTTGACTCCAGGATAATCGAGCTCAACAGGAAGAGGCTCATACATCAGCTCAACAGTAACATGCCAGCAGTCTTCGGGGGGGCGGCCCCGGACTCTGAGGAGAGCATCCTGAGCGGTGAGTTCACACGTAAGAGGGGGCATATGCCCCTCCGGAAGCTCCTTAAACTTGCAGGTGGCGTTATAAAGAGGATAAAGCCCTGCTTCATGATGAGCCCCCTCTCCATTGCACAGTACCTCGACCCCAGGAGCAGCGAACTCCAGTTTGATGTGGTGATATTCGACGAGGCATCACAGGTTAAACCAGAGGACGCCCTCGGGGCATTCCTCAGGGCCAGAAATGCTGTCGTGATGGGTGACACCAACCAGCTCCCACCAACAAGCTTCTTTGATCAGATGATCACATCAGAGGAGGACTCTGAGGATGTGGCCACCGCCGCTGACATTGAGAGCATACTGCACCTGTGCAAGAGGAGCTTCCCTGTGAGGATGCTCAGGTGGCACTACAGGAGCCGGCATGAGTCCCTGATCGCGGTGTCAAACCAGGAGTTCTATGACAACAGGCTCCTGGTGTACCCTTCACCCTCAAGGGAGGATGAGGAACTGGGACTCCACCTCAGTTACCTCCCGGAAACTGTGTATGAGCGTGGGAGGACATCATCCAATCCCCTTGAGGCCGCAGCCGTTGTTGAGGCCATAGAGGAGCACTTCATGAGGTACGGCACATCAAGGAGTCTCGGTGTCGGCACATTCTCCGTCGCCCAGATGAACGCCATCCTTGAGGCCCTTGAGGAGAGGTTAAGGGAGAACCCTGAACTCGAGAGGCTCATAAACCAGGAAACCGATGAACCATTCTTCATAAAGAACCTTGAAACAATACAGGGGGATGAGAGGGACGTTATCTTCATCAGTGTGGGATACGGCTTTGATGAGAACGGGCGGATGTCCCTCAACTTCGGGCCCCTGAACCAGGAGGGTGGTGAGAGGAGGCTTAACGTCCTCATCACCAGGGCCCGTGAGAAGTGCGTGGTCTTCACCAACTTCAGGGCATCGGACCTTAAAACCGGACCAGGGACCCCCTTCGGTGTCAGGGCACTTAAAAGGTTCCTCAGGTACGCTGAGACAGGTGTGCTTGACTCGGATTCCACTGGCACCTCACAGGGCCTCTTTGAGGATTCAGTATATGAGTTTCTGGTTGATGAGGGCTTCGAGGTTGACCGGGGCGTTGGCTGTGCCGGTTTCAGGGTTGACTTCGCGGTTAAGGACCCGGATGACCCTGGAAGGTACATTGCAGGGATCCTAACTGATGGTGAAATGTACAGCAGGGCAGAGGTTGCAAGGGACCGTGACAGGCTCAGGGAGGAGATCCTCAGAAACCTGGGCTGGAACATCATCCACCTCTGGTCCTCTGACTGGTACCGCAACAGGGATGAGACACAGAGGAAGGTTGCAGATGGACTCTCTGAGATAGTTGAGAAAACCAGGAAATCCAGGGAGGCAGATGAGGTGACTGAACTGGAAGGCCAGGAGGGGACAGTTGAGGTGGATGAACCTGAACCCCCTGAGCTGGTTGAGGAAGGTTCCCCTGAATCCACCATAGAGGAGCAGGATGCAGTGGAATCAATGGATCTTCCCGGCGAATCCCGGGGGGAGTCTGTTGCCAGTTACGTTGAGTACAGCACCGATAAACTGAAAAAACCCGACGACCTCTACAAGAACCCCACACCCGTGATATCATCCGTTGTGAGTGAAATAGTATCAATGGAGGGTCCGGTACACGTTGAGGAGGTTATAAGGCGTATAAGGGAGTCCTGTGGACTTAGAAGAGCAGGGAGGAGGGTGAGAAGCATAATAAACTCTGCAATTGAGATGGCGGAGAATAACGGTAACATCAAGCGAAGCGGTGAATTCCTTCTCCTCACAGAGTCCATGCCGGTCACCGTGAGGAGGAGGAGTGGCAGGGTTGACATCTCGCTCATATCCCCCATGGAGATCGAGGAGGCTGTCAGGATTGCAATGAAGTCCACCTCAGAGATGGATGAGGTTGTAACACGGGTTTCAAGGATGTTCGGTTTCAGAAATACCAGCAGGAAGACTGCCACGGGTATCAGGAAAGTCATAGGGGAGATGGCCCGGAGGGGTGAGGTGGTGGTTGAGGATGATAGGATCAGACCCGGGTGATGCGAGCATACCGCCATTTAAATCCACATGGAGGCCTCTATGAACCCCTACTCAATCATATCCCTCCTGGCATCTGTGATTGCATTCTACACCTCAGTATTCATCTACTACCGTAACCCCCGGAACAACCTCAACTTGCTTGTATCCAACCTTGGTGTTGCTGTGTCATTCATGGCCTTCACCGAGTTCGTCTACCGGACGGTGGCGACACCAGGGGATGCCATGATATGGCTGAGGCTTAGTCTCCTCTGGCCAGTCATCCTGGCGATTCTCCTCCACATAGCCCTCAACTACACCGGGAAGGGTGCAGGTAAACTTGCAGTGGCCATAATCTATACGCCCGCGGTTATATTCATATTAACGGGACTCCTGACTGACCTCTTCATTTCCGGTCCACTCCTCACATATTATGGCTGGACCTACGCCCTCCCTGAACCCCCGGTGGTCTTTGCACTCTTCTCATTCTGGACCGTTACCGTGACACTGACGGCGGCAGCCATCACCTTCAGGGACTACCTGGGATCCAAAGGGTACAGAAAGAGGGAGTCCCTGTACATATTCACGGGTCTCTTCCTCCCCCTGATTGTGAGCTTCACAACTGACTTCATTCTCAGGGATCTTATGGGGATGGTCTTCCCTGAGTTCACCCAGACCATGCTGTCCCTTGGCCTGCTCTTCATCGCCTATGGTGTCTGGAGGTATGACTTCCCTGAACTCTCACCTGCCATCGCGGCGAGGAGCATAGCCGAGGTGATGCCCAACTTCCTCATCATAACGGACCTTGAGGGTAGGGTGACAAGCTTCAGCAGGAGCGTCCATGAGAAGCTATCCTACAGCTCCAGAGACCTCAGGGGTAAACCCTTCTGGAACCTCTTTGACCCATCTGACAGGGAGATACTGGGGGAGCTGGTCTCTGGTTTCAGCTCATCTGAAATGGAGACCAGGATAATCTCAGCGGATGGGAAGACAACTGATGTTCTCCTCACAGCATCCCCCATAAGGGGGCGCTTCAGGGAGCCCATTGGCTTCATATTCCTAGCAACTGATATAAGCCTCCACAGGAGGGCCACAGAGAGGCTCCGTGAGAGTGAGATGAGATTCAGGGGAGTTGCCGATAACATCTCAGATGGTATCGCCATAACCGATGAATCAGATACTGTAATCTACTGGAACCGGGCACTTGAGGAGATAACATCCACCGGAAGGGACGATGCTCTGGGAAGGAGGATGTCTGAGATATGCTCAGAGGTGATCCTTGAGGCCCGTGGGGATGATGAGTTCCTGATAGAGGGTGAAAGGGTGGTTCAGATCTCAAGGTTCAGTATCATGCCCGGCCTCGGGGCTGTCCTTGTGAGGGACGTTACAGAGGCCAGGCGCTATGAGGAATCACTGATAGCCGCCCTCAGGGAGAGGGAGACCCTTATAAGGGAGATACATCACCGTGTAAAGAATAACCTGCAGATAATATCAAGTCTTCTGAACCTGCAGAAGCCCTACATAAGGGATGCTGAAGACCTCAGAATATTTGAGGAGAGCCAGACACGTATAAAGTCCATTGCCATGATACACGAGAGCCTCTACCAGTCTGAGACCCTTTCAGAGATAAACATGAGGAACTACATCTCACGCCTTGTAACTGAACTGCTCTCAACATATGGCGCCTCAGGTATCATATCGGATATCAGTGTGGATGATGTGAGCCTTGATATTGAGGTTGCGGTCCCGGTGGCCCTCATAGTCAGTGAACTTGTCACAAACTCAATAAAGTACGCCTTCCCTGATGGTGAGGGGAGGATCATGATCAGCTTCAACCTGAGGGGTGGGGTGTACCTTCTGGATCACAGGGACACGGGTCAGGGGCTTCCAGAGGATTTCAGTTCAGGTTCATCGGATTCACTGGGGATGACCCTTGTGAGGGCCCTTGTTGATCAGCTTGATGGTGAACTTGAAGCCTTCAATGAGGGAGGGGCGGTTTTCAGGATAAGATTTCCTGAGAGAATTTCGTGAATCGTGTGAGGGATTAGGGTAACTTTCCTGAGAGAAGTTCATGACCCGTGAGAGGGAAAGGACTGGGATTAGGGTAACCTTTCCTGGG